>JBDSYI010000336.1:0-10921 GCA_039925745.1 Casimicrobium sp.
CGGTCACGACGGTGCCGCGACCCGAGATGGAGAACACGTCTTCAACCGGCATGAGGAAGGCACCATCAATGGCGCGCTCTGGCATGGGGATGTAGTTGTCGAGCGCGTCGGCGAGACGGTCGATACAGGGCTCGCCCATTTCCGACTTGTCGCCTTCAAGGGCTAACTTGGCGCTGCCTTTGATGATTGGAACGTCGTCACCTGGGAAGTCGTATTTCGACAGAAGTTCACGAACTTCCATTTCAACGAGTTCTAAGAGCTCTGCGTCGTCAACCATGTCGCATTTGTTCAGGAATACGATGATGTACGGGACACCGACATGACGGGACAGCAGGATGTGTTCACGCGTTTGTGGCATCGGGCCGTCAGCGGCGGAGCACACCAGAATCGCGCCGTCCATCTGGGCGGCACCGGTGATCATGTTTTTGACGTAGTCGGCGTGGCCGGGGCAGTCAACGTGGGCGTAGTGACGGTTCGCCGTCTCATACTCAACGTGAGCGGTATTAATCGTAATACCGCGCGCTTTCTCTTCCGGCGCTGCGTCAATCTGGTCGTACGCTTTGGCTTCGCCGCCAAACTTGCGGGCGAGCACGGTCGTGATCGCCGCCGTCAGGGTGGTCTTGCCGTGATCGACGTGGCCAATCGTGCCCACGTTTACGTGCGGCTTCGTTCGCTCAAACTTGCTTTTTGCCATGATTTCGTTTCCTTAATTTACTGTTCAAAACGGCCACTACGATCGGCGGCCATCGGTTTACCTAAAAAATTAACCTGCTTTTGCCTTCGTAACCGCTTCGGCTACGTTTCTCGGCGCTTCGGTGTAGTGCTTAAATTCCATCGTGTACGTGGCGCGACCTTGCGTGGCCGAACGTAACGAAGTCGAATAACCAAACATCTCGGAGAGCGGCACTTCCGCCTTGATGATTTTGCCGCCCAGAATGTCGTCCATCCCTTGCACCATGCCGCGACGCGACGAAAGATCGCCCATCACCGTACCGGCGTAGTCTTCCGGCGTTTCCACTTCAACAGCCATCATTGGCTCAAGCAGAACCGGGTTTGCTTTACGCATACCGTCCTTGAACGCAATCGATGCAGCCATTTTGAACGCGTTTTCATTCGAGTCAACTTCATGGTACGAGCCGTCGAACAACGTGACCTTGACGTCCACCACCGGGAAACCTGCGACCACGCCGTTCGTAAGCGTTTCAACCACGCCTTTGTTTACTGCCGGAATGTATTCGCGAGGCACCACGCCTCCTTTAATGGCGTCGATAAATTCAAAACCTTTACCTGGCTCATTCGGCTCGACTTTGAGCCAGACGTGGCCGTATTGACCGCGACCGCCAGACTGCTTGACGAACTTGCCTTCGATTTCGGCAAGTTTGCGAATCGTTTCGCGATAAGCCACCTGAGGCTTACCCACACTTGCTTCAACGCCGAATTCGCGCTTCATACGATCCACGAGGATCTCAAGGTGCAACTCACCCATACCGGCGATGATGGTCTGACCCGATTCTTCGTCTGTGCGAACACGGAACGAAGGGTCTTCTTTGGCCAAACGCCCCAGCGCCATGCCCATTTTTTCCTGGTCAGCCTTGGTTTTCGGTTCGACGGCCTGCGAAATCACAGGCTCAGGGAAAATCATGCGCTCAAGCGTAATCAACGCAGAAGGATCGCACAGCGTGTCGCCTGTCGTCGCTTCTTTCAAACCAACCGCAGCGGCAATGTCGCCAGCGCGCACTTCGTCGAGCTCTTGGCGCTCGTTAGCGTGCATCTGCAACAGGCGGCCAATACGCTCGCGTTTACCTTTGATCGGGTTGTAAATCGTGTCGCCCGACTTAACCACGCCTGAGTAGACGCGGAAGAAGATTAGCTGACCGACATACGGATCAGTCATGATCTTAAACGCGAGCGCCGAGAATTTCTCGTCATCATCCGCACGGCGAACCGTCGGCTTGTCATCATCGTCCATTCCCTTAACCGGCGGAATATCCGTCGGTGCTGGCATGTACTCAATGACCGCGTCCAACATGGCCTGAACGCCTTTGTTCTTGAAGGCAGAACCGCACAACATCGGCACGATTTCGCTGGCAATCGTGCGCAGACGGATGCCCATCTTGATGTCGGCCTCGCTCAGGTTGCCAGTTTCAAGGTACTTATTCATCAAGTCCTCGTTAGCTTCAGCGGCGGTCTCAACCATCTTGCTACGCCATTCGTCAGCGGTCGCTTGAAGCTCGGCCGGGATGTCTCGCGCCTCGAACTTCATGCCCTGTGACGCCTCGTCCCAGTAGATCGCTTTCATGCGAACCAAATCGATTACACCCTGAAAATTTTCTTCGGCACCTATTGGCACCTGCATGACCACAGGATTCGCCTTGAGGCGACCACGCATCTGGTCATAAACTTTGAAGAAGTCTGCGCCGGTACGATCCATCTTGTTCACGAATGCCAGCCGGGGCACTTTGTACTTGTTCGCCTGACGCCAAACAGTTTCTGATTGCGGCTGAACACCACCCACGGCGCAGTACACCATGCACGCGCCGTCAAGCACGCGCATGGAGCGCTCAACTTCAATCGTAAAGTCAACGTGGCCGGGCGTATCAATAATGTTGATGCGATGCTCGGGGAATGATTTGTCCATCCCCTTCCAGAAGCAGGTCGTAGCCGCCGAGGTAATCGTAATGCCGCGCTCGCGCTCTTGCTCCATCCAATCCATCGTGGCTGCGCCATCATGAACTTCGCCGATTTTGTGCGACACACCTGTGTAGAAAAGAATGCGCTCAGTGGTCGTGGTCTTACCCGCATCAATGTGCGCGGAAATTCCGATATTGCGATAGCGATCAATTGGAGTAATACGTGGCATAACGGTCACCAAAGGCGTAACCCCGCTCGTGGCGGGGCAAGCCAAAAATCAAAAAAAAGTAAATTAGAAGCGGAAGTGCGAGAACGCCTTGTTGGCTTCAGCCATACGGTGCACTTCTTCACGCTTCTTGACAGCTCCGCCGCGACCTTCGGCGGCTTCAAGCAATTCGTTGGCAAGGCGTGCACCCATGGACTTTTCGCCACGTTTACGTGCGGCATCACGGATCCAGCGCATCGAAAGCGCGGAACGACGTGATGGGCGAACCTCTACGGGCACCTGAAAGTTAGCGCCACCAACACGGCGGCTTTTTACTTCAACCATTGGCTTGGCATTGCCGAGCGCGGTGGAAAACACGTCGAGCGGATCTTTGCCGCCTTTTTTGCTGATGATGTCCAGCGCGCAGTACACGATGCGCTCTGCGACTGCTTTTTTACCGGCAGTCATGATGACGTTCATAAACTTGGAGATTTCGACATTGCCAAACTTAGGATCTGGCAGTATGTCGCGTTTGGGGACTTCACGACGGCGGGGCATTTAAACCATCCTCAAAAAAGTGTGAAACGCGGTGCTTTATCCGCGCTTGGTGGGCCGGGCAACTCTGGGCTGCGGCGGCTCTCGATATAAAACTAGGCTTTTTTCGGAGCTTTCGCGCCGTATTTTGATCGCGATTGCTTACGATCCTTAACGCCTGCGGTATCGAGCGAGCCGCGCACCATGTGGTAGCGCACACCCGGAAGATCCTTGACGCGACCACCGCGAATCAGCACCACTGAGTGCTCTTGCAGATTATGGCCTTCGCCGCCGATGTAAGAAATCACCTCAAAACCGTTGGTCAGGCGCACTTTAGCAACCTTCCGTAGGGCTGAGTTTGGTTTTTTTGGTGTTGTCGTGTACACACGGGTGCACACGCCGCGTTTCTGCGGACCTTTTTCTAGCGCCGGACTCTTGCTTTTAACAACGACCGGGGTGCGCCCTTGGCGCACTAGCTGATTGATGGTTGGCATATTTAGCCTTCGTTTTTTGTTGAACTTAACTGCTACTGTTGGCAATCAAGCTTTTAGAGAACCGCGATTATAGACCGCAGCTGAATTTTTCGTCAAGAGGCGAGTTCGAAAACTCGCTCTAATCCCGTCACTAAGCAAGCGGCAATCTCACCGCTCCTTACTAGGCCCGTTTAGGCTGCGCTTGCTGTCGCGACGTCGGCGACTTCTGGCTCGTCGCTCGTCAACATTGATGTATCGATGAGATCGGCGGCCAAATTCTGCTGACGCAGGCGGTGGTAAGCCAAGCCTGTACCCGCAGGAATCAGTCGTCCTACGATGACGTTTTCCTTGAGGCCACGCAGATTGTCTCGTTTGCCCATGATGGCAGCTTCGGTCAATACGCGTGTGGTTTCCTGGAACGATGCCGCCGAGATGAAGGAGTCAGTTGACAACGACGCCTTGGTGATCCCGAGCAGGATGTGATCGTACTGGGCGGGCGCCTTATCCGCCGCTCTAACGCGATCGTTCTCTGCAAACAATTCCGCGCGCTCAACTTGCTCGCCCAGAATGTATTTGGTGTCGCCCGCTTGGGAGATGGTTACGCGACGCAGCATCTGGCGAACGATCACCTCGATGTGCTTGTCGTTGATCTTCACGCCTTGCAGACGATAAACCTCTTGCACCTCGTCAATCACGTACTTGGTGAGCGCTTCCACACCCAGCAAGCGCAGGATGTCATGCGGATCGGCTGGGCCGTCCACAATCGCCTCACCCTTGTTGACGACCTGACCGTCAATGGCCATAACAGCTTTCTCTTTCGGGATCAGGAATTCGTGCGAAACGCCATCCATGTCCTTGATGACCAGACGTTGCTTGCCTTTGGTATCTTTACCGAAGGAAACGGTGCCCGTGACTTCAGCCAGCATGCCAGCATCTTTCGGCGAACGCGCCTCGAACAGTTCGGCCACACGCGGCAAGCCGCCCGTGATATCGCGAGTCTTGGACGTTTCCATTGGCATACGTGCGAGCATGTCGCCCGGAGCAACTTCTTGTCCATCCTTCACCAAAATGATCGATCCGATCTGGAAAGTGATCGTCAACGGTGTGTCGGAACCTGCAGGCTTGATTTCATTTCCTTTGGCATCGACCAGCTTCAACTGTGGGCGCACGCCTTTGGACTGCGAGCCCACGCGACGCTTCGCATCAATTACCACCAACGTGGAAATGCCCGTTACGTCATCGGTCTGTTTAGCGACGGTCAGGCCTTCCTGAACGTTTTCAAACTTAACACGACCCTGGAACTCGGTCAGAATTGGACGCGCCGTCGCATCCCATTCCGCCAGAATTACGCCCGCCTTAACGACCTTGCCATCTTCAACGAGAAGCTTTGCGCCGTACGGCACCTTGTGACGCTCACGCTCACGGCTGCCGTCAGAAATTACTACTTCAGCCGAACGAGCGATGACAATCTTGTCGCCGCCAGCGTTTTTTACGTAACGCATTGCGCCAGCGAAATTCGCAGTACCCGCCGACTTAGTTTCAACGGTGCTAGCCGCAGCGGTACGCGATGCTGCACCACCGATGTGGAACGTACGCATCGTGAGCTGTGTACCCGGCTCGCCGATTGATTGCGCAGCGATAACGCCTACCGCTTCACCCGCACTGACCAATTGACCACGACCCAGATCGCGACCATAGCACTTGGCGCACAAACCGTGGCGCGTGGAACAGGTCAGTGGCGAGCGCGTTTTGACTTCATCGACGCCAAGGCTCTCGATCAAGTCAACTTCATCTTCGGTCAGCGTGAAGTTTGATTCAACAACGACTTTGCCCGTCTCGGGGTGCATGACATCGCCAATCGTGGTGCGACCGAGGATACGATCACGCAACGATTCGATCACTTCGCCACCAGAGACGACGGCCTTCATGACCATGCCTTCGGTCGTTCCGCAATCGTGTTCAGTAACCACGAGATCCTGCGTCACGTCAACGAGGCGACGTGTGAGGTAGCCCGAGTTTGCCGTCTTCAACGCCGTATCCGCCAAGCCCTTACGTGCGCCGTGCGTCGAGATGAAGTATTGCAGAACGTTCAGGCCTTCACGGAAGTTCGCGGTGATCGGCGTTTCGATGATGGAGCCGTCCGGCTTCGCCATCAAGCCACGCATACCGGCAAGCTGGCGAATCTGCGCCGCAGAGCCACGCGCCCCCGAGTCCGCCATCATGTAGATGGAATTGAACGAGTCCTGGCGCACCTGTTTGCCGTCGCGGTCAGTGACCATTTCGGAGCCAAGGCGCGTCATCATGGCGCGGGCGATGTCGTCACCAGCAGCGCCCCAGATGTCAACCACTTTGTTGTAGCGTTCACCGGATGTCACGAGACCAGAAGCGTACTGCTGCTGAATCTCTTTGACTTGAGCTTCGGCATTCACGATGATGCCCTGCTTCTCTGGCGGAATGAGCATGTCATCAGCCGCAAACGAGAAGCCTGCGCGCGTCGCCAAACGGAAACCCGCCTGCATCAATTTGTCAGCGAACACCACAGTGGCGCGAAGGCCACAGCGACGGAAGCTGGCATTGATGAGCTTGGAGATTTCCTTCTTCTTCAGCGGCTTGTTTATGACCGAGAACGGCAAGCCTTCTGGCAGGATGTCGGAGAGCAGCGCGCGACCGACCGTCGTGTCTTCCCGCTTGATCTGATCGATCTTCTCGCCATTCGGTCCAAAGGTCACCTGACGAATACGCACCATTACTTTGGCGTGTAACTCGACCATACGTGTTTCGTAAGCGCGCGACACTTCGAGCACGTCGGCGAACATCATGCCTTCGCCGCGAGCATTGATCTTCTCGCGAGTCGCGTAGTACAGACCCAGCACAATATCTTGTGACGGCACGATACAAGGGTCGCCATTTGACGGCAGCAGCACGTTGTTCGACGCCAACATCAGCGTGCGAGCTTCGGCCTGCGCCTCAAGTGACAACGGAACGTGAACGGCCATCTGGTCACCGTCGAAGTCGGCGTTGAACGCCGTACAGACGAGCGGATGCAGCTGGATCGCCTTACCTTCGATCAGCACGGGCTCGAAAGCCTGAATGCCAAGACGATGCAAGGTCGGTGCGCGGTTCAACAATACCGGATGTTCGCGAATCACCTCTTCGAGCAAATCCCAAACCAGCGGATCTTCACTCTCAACGCGGCGCTTGGCCTCCTTGATCGTTTTTGCTTCGCCCATTTGTTCAAGGCGATTGAAGATGAATGGCTTGAACAGTTCAAGGGCCATTTTCTTCGGCAAGCCACACTGATGCAGCTTGAGCTGAGGGCCCACCACGATCACGGAGCGACCGGAGTAGTCAACGCGCTTACCGAGCAAGTTCTGACGGAAACGACCCGACTTACCCTTGATCATGTCGGCGAGCGACTTGAGCGGACGCTTGTTCGCGCCGGTCATAGCTTTGCCGCGACGACCATTGTCTAGCAACGAGTCAACGGATTCTTGCAGCATGCGCTTTTCGTTGCGCACGATGATGTCCGGCGCTTTCAATTCGAGCAAGCGCTTGAGACGATTGTTACGGTTGATCACGCGACGGTACAGATCGTTCAGATCAGAGGTCGCGAAACGACCGCCATCCAACGGCACGAGTGGACGCAGCTCCGGCGGCAGCACGGGCAGCACTTCAAGCACCATCCAGTCAGGCTTGATGCCTGACTTCTGGAACGCTTCGAGCACTTTCAGGCGCTTCGAGATTTTCTTGATCTTGGCTTCGGACGACGTAGCGCCCAACTCAGCGCGCAGGCGCTCGCAGTCTTCTACGACGTGGATCGAACCCAGCAGTTCGCGAACCGCCTCTGCGCCCATGAGCGCACGGAAGTCATCACCGAACTCTTCAGTTTTTGCGATGTAGTCATCTTCCGTGAGGAGCTGACCGCGTTGCAGCGGCGTCAAGCCGGGATCAACGACCACGAATGCTTCGAAATAGAGCACACGTTCAATATCGCGCAACGTCATATCGAGCACCATGCCCAAACGCGACGGCAGGGATTTCAGGAACCAGATGTGGGCAACTGGCGACGCCAATTCGATATGACCCATGCGCTCGCGGCGCACTTTGGTCAGCGTGACTTCAACGCCGCACTTTTCACAGATCACGCCGCGATGTTTGAGGCGCTTGTATTTGCCGCAGAGGCATTCGTAATCTTTGATCGGTCCGAAAATTTTCGCGCAGAACAAACCATCACGCTCAGGCTTGAACGTGCGATAGTTAATCGTCTCAGGCTTTTTGACCTCACCAAACGACCAAGAGCGAATACGCTCCGGCGAGGCAAGACCAATTTTGATGGCGTCGAACTCTTCGTTCGGGGTCGTCTGTTTGAACAGGTCTAACAAGGCGTTCATAAATATCCCTTTAACTCAGAGCCGAAATTACTTGCGAACCAGGTCGATGTCGATACCGAGCGACCTGATTTCTTTGACCAACACGTTGAACGATTCCGGCATACCGGCTTCGATCTTGTGCTCGCCCTTCACGATGTTTTCGTACACCTTGGTACGACCATTCACGTCATCGGACTTGACGGTAAGCATTTCTTGCAGCGTGTAAGCCGCGCCGTATGCTTCGAGTGCCCACACTTCCATCTCGCCGAAGCGCTGGCCACCAAACTGGGCTTTACCACCAAGCGGTTGCTGCGTCACGAGGCTGTATGGACCGGTAGAGCGTGCGTGCATCTTGTCATCGACCAAATGGTGCAGTTTCAATACATGCATGTAGCCGACCGTGACAGGGCGATCAAATGCCTCGCCAGTACGTCCGTCGTACAACGTGATTTGACCCGATAGTGGCAGATCAGCAAGCTTCAGCATGTCTTTGATTTCACCCTCGTTCGCGCCGTCGAATACTGGCGTGGCAAAGGGAAGTCCATGACGCAAATTAGTCGCCAACTCGGTCACTTCACCGTCAGTGAAATCCGTGATGTCCTGCTTGGCACCAACGTTGTGATAGATGTTTTCAACGAAGCCGCGAATCTCTTTCACATTCGCTTGCTGCTTGAGCATGGCATCGATCTTGTTGCCGATACCCTTCGCTGCCCAGCCCAAGTGAACCTCAAGAATTTGACCGACGTTCATCCGTGATGGCACGCCCAACGGATTCAGTACCACGTCAACCGTTGTGCCGTCCGCCATGTGCGGCATGTCTTCCACCGGCACGATCTTCGAGACCACACCTTTGTTACCGTGGCGACCAGCCATCTTGTCGCCCGGCTGTAGACGACGTTTGACGGCGACGTACACCTTAACCATCTTAAGCACGCCAGCAGGCAGCTCATCGCCTTGTGTCAGCTTGCGCTTTTTCTGCTCGAACGCGGAGTCGAAATTGACGCGAGTCGCAGTCAGACTGTCCTTCACGCCTTCCAGTTGACGCGCAACATCATCATCGGCCAGACGCAGATCGAACCAATCGTAACGACCGACCGAAGTCAGATATTCTTTGTCGAGCTTGGTGCCCTTGGCAAGTTTCTTCGGCCCGCCGCTAGCAACCTTACCGGTCAGCAAACGCTCAAGCCGCTCAAACGCGTCGTTCTCCACGATGCGCAATTGATCCGCAAGATCCTTCTTGAAACCACGCAAGTCTTCATCGATGATGAGTTGCGCGCGCTTGTCGCGCTCTATACCTTCACGCGTGAAAACCTTTACGTCGATCACGGTTCCGGCGATACCCGACTGAACGCGTAGTGACGTGTCTTTCACGTCGCTAGCCTTCTCACCGAAGATCGCACGCAGCAACTTCTCTTCTGGCGTCAGCGTGGTTTCGCCCTTTGGCGTGACCTTGCCGACGAGCACGTCACCCGCTTCAACTTCAGCGCCGATGTAGACGATGCCGGACTCGTCGAGACGCGTCAGCTGGGTTTCACCAAGACTAGAGATGTCGCGGGTGATTTCTTCCGATCCGAGCTTCGTATCGCGTGCGACAACGGTCAACTCTTCGATGTGGATTGAGGTGTAGCGATCTTGCGCCACGACACGCTCAGAGATCAAGATAGAGTCTTCGTAGTTGTAGCCGTTCCACGGCATGAACGCGACGAACATGTTCTGACCGAGAGCGAGTTCACCCTTATCAGTCGATGCGCCGTCGGCGATCACGTCACCTTTCACGATGTCGTCGCCCACCTTTACCAGCGGACGCTGGTTGATGTTGGTGTTTTGATTGGAGCGCGTGTATTTAACGAGGTTGTAGATGTCGACACCTGCGTCGCTCGACGCGGCTTCGGAATCGTTGACGCGAATCACCACACGTGACGCATCGACGTAGTCCACCTTGCCGCCGCGTTTGGCTGTAACCACAGTGCCCGAGTCAATTGCGGCCGTACGTTCCACGCCCGTACCAACGAACGGTTTTTCAGGACGCAAACACGGCACAGCTTGACGTTGCATGTTCGAACCCATCAACGCCCGGTTCGCGTCGTCGTGCTCAAGGAACGGAATCAACGAGGCGGCTACCGACACGATCTGTGAAGGTGCAACGTCCATGTAGGTCACTTCCGACGCTGGCATCAGCGTCGACTCGCCTTTGATACGGCAAGAAACGAATTCGCCAGTCAGACGACCTTTGTCATCAAGCTCCGAGTTCGCTTGGGCGATCACGTAGTTGCTCTCTTCGATAGCCGAGAGGTACGTGATTTCCGTTGTGACCGAGCCATCCACTACCTTGCGGTACGGAGTTTCAATGAAGCCGTAATCGTTCACGCGCGCAAACAGCGCGAGCGAGTTGATCAGGCCGATGTTCGGTCCCTCTGGAGTTTCAATCGGGCACACGCGACCGTAGTGCGTCGGATGAACGTCGCGAACTTCAAAGCCAGCGCGCTCACGCGTCAAACCGCCTGGGCCGAGCGCGGAGACGCGACGCTTGTGCGTAATCTCTGACAATGGATTGGTTTGATCCATAAACTGCGAGAGCTGACTGGAGCCGAAGAACTCCTTGATCGCGGCCGAAATCGGCTTCGCATTGATCAAATCATGCGGCATCAGATTTTCGCTCTCGGCCTGACCGAGACGTTCCTTCACCGCACGCTCAACACGCGCCAGTC
>JBDSYI010000337.1:0-2701 GCA_039925745.1 Casimicrobium sp.
AGTTTGGCGTAAGTCAACGCGCCCTTCTCATCGCTCATCTCGATCCACTGATTGCGTTCGATGTTCTTGACCAGTTCCTGAAACGGGTCGAACGAGGTGTCGTTGCTCGCTTCAGGCACCACCGCGGGCTCTTCGTATTCAGGCGTTGCACCACGAAGTAACCCGGAGTGAACTTCGAACAATTTGTCAAAAAACGGCGCAATCGTTTCATCGGACAGCGATTTCAAACCCTCCCTCAGACGACGCACAAGC
Organism: Casimicrobium sp.; assembly: GCA_039925745.1. GTDB lineage: Bacteria > Pseudomonadota > Gammaproteobacteria > Burkholderiales > Casimicrobiaceae > Casimicrobium. Next base: position 253 of record JBDSYI010000337.1, read on the forward strand.
GACGGAACGCGCTGGCTTAACTGCGCGCGCTCGGTCGGCTGATCTTTCGGCGAGACGCTCCAGATCAACTCATCAAGCGCGTCAACGGCTTTTGTAAATTCAACGCTATCTTTGCCGCGCTCCAGAAGCGCGTCCTGCAGATGCGGTTGCCACGCCACTTCGATAAATTCTTTGACCTGCTCAGGCAACGCATGCTGACCGATGCGCGCGTCGACGGTGTCTTTCGCTTCCTTGACGGCCGCGATGTGACGGTCCGCCTCCTGCGCCTCAGCGGTTTCGGCCTCAATGATGGGTCGAGCGTCGAGCTCTTGCTCTGCAACGAACTGCTCAAGGTCAACCAGCGCCTCCATGAAAATGCCGAGGTCATCGACAAAATCGCGATTGATGTGATCCACCACATCGCGAATTTTCAGGTACAGCGGATCCTCTAAACCGTCGTCTGGCGCCCAGCCCAAGCCAGCATCGGCAAGTCGATTGAGCAGTTGTCGACCCGGGTGATTTTTACGCGAGAAAAACCCGCGATCTACCATCGAAGCCTTTAGCATCGGGATTTGCAACCGTCCCAGCAGTACCTTGATTTCGTCGCGCAACTCTTTGCGCGCAAGCACGAAATCAAACAACATAGCGACCAACTCCGTGGTCGTCGCGTCAAGCACTGATATTTCACCCGATGCATAGCCGGGCACCACTTCCCGCAGCACGGTTCGAGGCACACCTGCGCCCACTCCAGAACCACCGCCGCCGCCCGGGCCTCCGCCTTCCTCACCAGCGCCTCCGCCCCCGACACCCGCGCTCGGATAACCCTGATCTGGGCGAAGTTGTAGATCCGTGAGCGAGGCAAGCAGTTTGCGATCGACGCCCGCTATTAATGGCGCACGAAATGCGCCGTTCGCGGCAAAACCAAGCGCTGCGCTGATCTGCATCGCCTCTTTATTGCGCACCATCGCCGACAGCGAAGGATCGGCGGCAGCAGGCCCGCCAGAAATCGCCGGCACCACGTGCTGAAGACGATCCACCAGCGACACCAGATTGGCTGCCAGTTGCTGCAACGGCACGGCGTCCGGCTGCATAAAAAACTGATCGGGCGCTCCACCAAACTGATTGTGTTGTCCAAACTGCGCAAAGTCACCAAGCTGTCCCGCTCCCATTACCGGGTCGCTGAAACCCTGATTGCTCGGCCCGAACGACGGCGGATATTGCTGCTGTGGATATTGCTGCTGCGGATAGCCCTGCCCTTGCGGATATTGCTGCTGCGGATAGCCTTGACCTTGAGGATATTGCTGCTGCGGATAGCCCTGACCCTGCGGATATTGCTGCTGTGGATAGCCCTGACCTTGCGGATATTGCTGCTGCGGATAGCCTTGCTGTTCGTATCCACCCTGTCCCATCTGCCCCTGCTGTCCCGGTGGACCCTGATTGCCAGGGTATTGCGGGCCCGGGCGCTGCATCGCACGCGGCTTCTGAATGGCGACGCCGACGTCGGTTAGGTACCGGTTGAGATCGGCGTAAACATCATTGAAGCCAATGCCACCGATCGACGCCAATCCCCGCAGCCACTGTAAGCGAATTTCGGGGGTGGTATCGGGCAGCGACTGCATCGATTCCAGCAACGCGCTAACCACCGACTGCGGAGAAAATGGATCTTCATCAAGCTTGAGCGTTGGCGAATGCTTGAGATAAGCGATCTTCTGGTGAAAGATCGGCAGCTCGTTTAAACAGGTGCTCTCGATAGATCGTGCGACGGCGCGCGCCGAAACGTATTCGTCCAGCACCTCTTCCGCCTGCAACGAGAGCTCTTGCGACACTTTGACCGGCGACGTGGGAATCAGGCAAGGCTTGCGGTTGTTAAGCCTCAGTGTCAGTTCGCTAGTAAACGTCTCAGCGATTTGCGCACGCAAACGCAGCAGGCTGGAGCGAGCATCAAGAATCACGCCCACTTCACGCGGCGAATAAACTTTCGCGGCGTTGTCCAGAAGAATATCGGATAGCCGATCAAACGCAGCCGCCATTTGCAAGTTGCAGCGATGCAGCATCAAATCACGGCACGCGTTAAATATCGTGACCGCAGACAAGGTGGGAGTGGCAGTTTCTGACGACATCAAACGGGCATCTTGGGTGGCAGCGCAGAGAAAATTAGCAAGCGTAAGTGACGAAAAGTGTCACATCTTCGCAATCTAGCACATCGTCATAGGGTTCTGCTTCAAGTTGAATCAGTAATTTCCTAGGCACGTGGCGCAGATACGACGGTTTCCGCCCATATCTTGTCGAGACGTTTGGCGGACACCGGAAACGGCGTCTTCAATTCCTGTGCGAACAACGACACATGAAGCTCTTCGATGAGCCAGCGGAACTGCAATAGCGCTTCGCTCGCGGTCGCGCCATTGCGCTCCTTTTCTGCAAGCCAACGCGCCCAATACGTCGCCATCACTGGGCCGTGCCGAACTTCGCG
>JBDSYI010000338.1:0-3836 GCA_039925745.1 Casimicrobium sp.
TGAGCTGGATGAAGGAGAAATGTTCATCGTCCCCAAAGGCGTACGTCACAATCCGGTCGCAGAAAACGAATGTCAGATCATGCTCATCGAGCGCAAATCTACGATGCACACCGGCACGGTGAACACCGAAAATACGCGAACTCTGAGTGAGCAGTTGCGTCCGCTTTAGCCGACACGATCTTTCAGCGCAAAGACATATCAGCTTTTCACTGAAATCACGTGTGGACAGGGGTTAGATACGATAAATAGTATTTCTCGACTATCATCATTATCGCGCTTCAGCCCCTTATAAATAGTCGTTACAGAAAAAAGCTGAAACAAAAAAGATAGCATCATGGCGCTCAAGCCTCCCTCCGTGATCGAATCCAATCGACTGCTGATCCGCCTCGTGGAAGAGACCGATCTACCCGATCTACTGGCGATCAACAGCAACGACGAGGTGACGCGTTATCTGCCCTATGCAACGTGGGAATCGCTGGCCGACGGGCAGGCGTGGTTCAAGCGGATTGAGGGGCTGAACGCTTCGGGCAGCGGTCTGCAATTTGTCGTGCAAGAAAAAACCACCGGTCGAGTCGTTGCCACCTGTTTGCTGTTTCGCTATGACGAACAAAGCGCGCGCGCTGAGTTGGGCTATGTGCTGGGTCGCGAGTACTGGGGACGTGGAATCATGCATGAAGCGCTCTCCGTGCTCATCACCTACGCGTTCGACACGTATGCGCTGCGGCGCCTCGAAGCGGAGGTCAATCCGGTGAACGAAGCGTCGTGTCGACTGATTCAAAAATTGGGATTTGCCCAAGAAGGCCGGCTGCGTCATCGCTGGTTTAGCAAAGGCATTGCGCACGACACGAACATTTACGGACTGCTACGAGACGAATGGCCGCGCGCCACTTGATCGCGTCTAGCGCGATGCGTTAAAAGCTAAGCCATGAGCCGATATCTTCTCTCCGTCCTCGTCTTGCTTGCCGTCGGTTTCGCTTACGGCGCGCTGCGCAATCGCGCGAGCGTCACCAAGCGCATCCCCGTGTGGGTGATCGTCATCCTGCTGCTCGGCATTTTCTTTGTCGGGCTTTTGTTGGCATTCGTGACGGGGAGTGCCACGTTGGGCTGGATTTCCGGACTGTCGCTTATGGTGCTGTTTCCGGTGGCGATGTTTCTTGGCGTCGGGTTCGCGATTGGCTCGATCTTTAACCGCACCAAAGCGCCACCACCGAGCCCACCTATCGGACGCGAAGCCCCTGCTGCGTTGGTGTTACACCCACCCGCGTCAATCACTGCGAACGACCTCTCCATTCATGTCGACCGCGATAGCGTCGCGGCGGGCGACGATACCGTGTCGCATGCCGCCACCGCTGCTATGCGCAATGACAGCACCGTGATGGAGCTTGTCGCCGCTGCCCTGCGCGTTTGCCCGCTAGCCAATATTTCCGGCGACAAGGCCACCTGGTTGATCGACGTTGATACGACTTGCATCGGCGTGATCGCGCAACAATGGCCGCGCCCGAGATTCATCATTGCCGAGCACACCAGCGTAACCGATGTTTTTGCGGGAAAGAACATGACCCTGCACTTCCGGTATTGGTGTCAGGCTGATCCTGATGCCGTGTTTGAGGCGGTGCGATTAGGACAACCGCTACCGCCGCGCTACTAACGTGACAACTGAATTCTCCTTGCAAATGTTCTGCTGGTCAGTCGCATAATGGGCAGGACAAAGCCGCACACATCAACAACAGCGGCGATCATCCTCGTCACCCAAAGGAGCGTTCCATGTTTTCCATTCAACGGATTCTGATAGTTGCGGGCGCGATTTCCGCGCTGTGGCTCACCGGCTGCGCGCAGTCGCCGGTGCACGCTGATTCGCACGATCACGGTCGCGTCAATGAACGCATCGAAGGCGCAACCGTCGCAGGCGGCCCGCGCTACGCGGTCGACGCAACCTGGCCTAAGCCGCTGCCGAACAACTGGATTCTTGGGCAGGTCGCTGGCATCGCCGTCGACAAGAACGACACCATCTGGATGATCCATCGGCCGCTCACATTGACCGACGATGAGAAGGGCTCGACGCTCACGCCGAAGCGCTCCAAGTGTTGCTCGGCCGCGCCGCCGGTGTTGCAGTTTGACCGCGCGGGCAATTTGTTGCGCTCATGGGGAGGCAAAGGCGCAGGCTTCGATTGGCCTGCGAACGAGCATGGTATTTATGTCGACCCGAAAGGCGACGTCTGGGTCGGCGGTAACGCAGCCGAGGACGGCATGCTGCTCAAGTTCACGGCCGACGGCAAATTCCTCATGCAGATCGGCAAACCCGGCAAAAGCCAGGGCAGCAACTCCACCACCCAGCTCAGCCGCCCGGCGCATATGGAGCTGGACGCGGCAGCGAACGAACTCTACGTCGCAGACGGTTACGGCAACCGCCGAGTGATCGTGTTCGATGCTGCGACCGGTGCCTACAAGCGGCATTGGGGCGCGTACGGCAAAAAGCCCGAAGACGGAAAATTCCCCGATTACAACCCCGAGTCACAACACTTCGGAATGCCTGTGCACTGCGTGCGCATGACCAAAGACAACTTGGTCTACGTCTGCGATCGCATGAACAATCGCGTGCAGGTTTTCAACAAAAAGGGGGAGTTCATCAAACAGTTCGTTTACGACGCAACGACTCAAGGTTCCGGCGCCGTGTGGGATCTCGTGCCGTCCGAAGACGCCGCGCAACGCTATCTGCTGATCGCTGACGGCACCAACAACGACGTGCGAATCGTAGAGCGCGCCACCGGCGAAAAAATCGGCTCGTTTGGGAGACCCGGTCGGCAGGCGGGCGACTTCCACTGGGTGCACAACATCGCGATTGATTCAGAGGGGTCGGTGTATACGAGCGAGGTGGATACGGGGAAGCGGGCGCAGAGGTTTCGGCGGGTGCGTTAGCTAGCCGTCGAGAGCCGACCTTCGGGCCAAGGCTTGTTTGAGCGGGCAGCGCTCAGATTATCCCTCGGAGGTCTCAAGTTTCATTCTTTGACGCGACTGACACACCAAACAATGTCGCAAGTGCCCGCGCTCCCGGTGGCGTCACTGCCAGCGCCCGCGCCGCTTTATCCTTTCGCAACCAACCCGAATCGATGAAATGAGCGAGCAGTGTCGTCGCGAAAAACCCTGCCAAATGTTCCCGTCGTTCTGACCAGTCCATACAGCTGTAAGCGAAGCGCTTCTTGGTTGCGTCGCGCTGAACCGCCGCGATGGCCTCGTCGCTAAAGTGCGCGTCACGCAGCCACTTCCCGGCATCAGTACCCAGCGTGAAAGCACCATCCTCGCCGTGCGCCAACACGCCTTTCGCAAGCAGCGCGTCGTGCTGGCGCACGCCCAGTTCGCCCGCGAGATGGCAGTAGCAACTGCGTGCGTATTTGAGCGGTTTGTACGCGGGCGTGTCCCAGCGCGAGCGCACGTCGTCGCGCTCTGCGACCATCGACAACGCTTCCAGCATGTGCGCCACGTCGGCGTCGGCCAACGTGAAGTACCGATGCCGCCCCTGCGCGCGCAGTCTCACCAGCCCGGCATCGAGCAATTGCGTGAGATGCGTGCTCGCAGTCTGCGGCGTGATCGACACTGCACGTGCCAGCTCGCCTGCCGATCGCGCTTCGCCGCCGAGCAAGAGCGTGAGCATGCGCGCGCGCGAAGGCTCCGCAATCAGCGCAGCGGTGCGGGCGAATCGGGGTTCGGGCGAGCGCACCTTTGCTACTGCGCGATCGCCGCTTGCGCCAACGTACTCGGCACGCCGCGCAGGAACGTACGCTCTTCCCGCAGAATGAATTTATGCGTTTGCGCCATCGCGAAATTCTTCATGCCTTCTT
>JBDSYI010000339.1:0-2813 GCA_039925745.1 Casimicrobium sp.
AGTGTGTGCCGACGACGCATCTACGACCGCCCGTTACTCCGCTCCTCGGCGCGGGCTGAAGGGGCACCTAAGGCTACACAGCTTGTTAGTAGGAGCCCCATTTGAGTAAGACCAAAAACCAGCCACCTAAGTACCCCGACTTTCCTACATTTTCGCTGCTAGCCCATATCAGATGAGCGTTCCGCGCTAGAGCCATACGGTAAAGTCAAGCATCGCCGCGCGAAAGTACCGTCAATTTGCAGCTTCGTTGACTGGCTTCTTATTTGTCAACTTTCGGCTCAAAACCTTTCCGGCTCTCACATCCAATATCAAATATCGTTCAAACGTCGACTCGAAACCTATGTGAACATACTTCTTGAGTTTGCCCCTAGGCAATACCAGCGTCCCTGTAAACCAAGTCGCAACGATTGGCTTGGTACGGTCGGGAAACAGTTCTCCTAGTGGAATTTCCACAGGCTGGCTGCTGCAAGGATTGGCATGGACGCTCCTCAACTGCAATCGATTGCTTTTCAGCTCCCAGGTAGCGACATATCCGCGCCATGAGGCAGTGCATCGCCCTTCGCTCGAATATTTGCGGAGAACCTGCTCACGATATTTGTCTGATAATTCCCCAGTCAATGGCAAAGTATGAAGCAATTCACGCTTACCGTCGATCATCAGTTCGTCTGGAATTTGAGCGGTAGCAGCTACCGGAGATGCAACGATTAGGCAAAGGCAAAAAAAAAGACGCATCCAAACCTCGCAGAAGAAGACGCATTGTCGCAGCAATCTGGCAAAGTATCGACGCCCTTTCAGCCCGTGCCGAGGAGCGGAGTAATGGGCGGTCGTAGATGCGTCGTCGGCACACACTCTGCGTAGCGACAGCGAAGCATTCGTGTGCCGTTGACGCATCCCGCGCGTTGCGAGCACCGGAGGATGAAGCGGAGTGCAGGGGCTAGCCTCTTTACCTACTTTCTGGGCAATGCCAGAAAGTAGGTGGCCCCGCCCGGCCACATAGCGCGCTGGTGGCGATCCGATCGGCGTCTGTTCTCCTATTCATTTTCATGGTTCGACAGGCTCACCACGAACGGGTGGCCATCGCGGTCTCCAATCGGACTAGTTATGTGACCAATCTGATTGAGTTCACGAAATTTGTCAAGACCGTGCCTGTAGCAGACTAACGTCGATTCCATTGCTAGTTGACGCAAACGTCAACCGCAACGCCGTTCCGCTAGCATCAAGCCATGAACGCAGCCCTCACCTTTCCCCACGACGCACCGCCTGCCGCTGGTGCTTGCATCGACATCGCGCCCGGCATCAAGTGGATTCGCATGCCACTGCCGTTTGCGCTGGACCACATTAATTTGTGGCTGATTGAAGAGGGCGATGGTTGGGCGGCGGTCGATACCGGTTTCGGCGTAGAGGCGACGCGCGCTCTGTGGGAACAGCACTTTGCGGGCACGATGGGCGGCAAACCGATCACGCGCATCATCGTCACTCACTACCACCCCGATCATTTGGGCAATGCGCAGTGGCTGGCCGAGCGTTTCGCGACGAAGGAAGGCCCTATCATCGTCGAGATGAGCCTGATGGAACTGCTCGCTGCGCATAGCGTAGCTGACGGCAGCGGTGCGTATCAGCGCGTCAATCTGGCGGCGTTTTTTCGTTCACACGGGTTGACGGAGGAGCAGATCGACGTCACCGCCAATCGAGGCAACACCTATAGCGGGGGCGTGCCGACGCGCCCCCCGAGCTGCAACCGCATCACGCCGGGTGACACTGTAGAAATCGGTGGCAAATTGTGGTCCGCGATTGGTGGTTACGGCCACACGACGGAGCACATCAGCTTCTACTGTGAAGAGTTGAAAGTGCTGATATCGGGCGACATGCTGCTGCCAAAGATTTCTACCAACATCAATGTCTGGCCGGTCACGCCGCTCGCTGATCCGGTCACCGATTACGTGACCTCGTTACAGGCGTACAAATACTGCGAAGAAGACACGCTCGTGCTGCCCTCACACGGACTGCCATTCCGGGGCATCAAGACGCGCGTCGAAGCGCTGGAAACGCACCACGAAGATCGCATGAATGATCTGTACGGCGCAGTCGCGGAGGGCCCGAAAACCGCCGCTGAACTCATTCCCACGCTGTTTCGCCGCAAGCTTGATAACCATCAATTGTTCTTTGCAATCGCCGAGGCGGTTGCCCACGTTAATCATGGTTGGCGGATCGGCCGATTGACGCGCGAAGTGGGCGAGGATGGGCGGATTCGGTTCGGGTTGACGGGATAACCGCCGACATTGACCCGTCGCTAAGACTCCAGCAGACGCGCAATAGACGAGCGCCTGGCGCTCACGGGATCGCGCGCAATCCATTCGGAAACTTGCGCGTCGTAGGTCGGATGTTTCGCCATCAGGCGTTCGCCGCCGATCTTCATCAGCGCCTGCGTTGATTCGCTGAACGACACGCCGCCCTCGTGCGCGACGTAGGCGTTCGTGCAGAGTACATTGCGGAAACCTGCGCTCGCTGCGCGCATACAAAAATCGTTTTCTTCCCCGTAGCCGCGCGGAAAATTTTCGATATCAAATGGTCCGACTTTTTCACGACATGCCGCAGAAATCAGCATACAAAATCCGACCCCAGTGGGCAGGTCGACAGGCGCTGCGGGGTTCGTGCGTAGCGCCGTTGCAATGCGTTCGCGCTCGGCGGCCTCGGGTACGGGCCAAGCGCGGGAAAAGTCCGGGAAGGAGCAGATGGTGGCGTTGTTCGAGAACGGCGTGACGGTTCCAACACTGGCGTCGCCGGTCACGCATGTGAGCATTTCATCGAGCCAG
>JBDSYI010000340.1:0-24617 GCA_039925745.1 Casimicrobium sp.
TGGTTGACGACATTCGTTTCGGTGCTGAGTTGCCATTTCAGGACTCCGTAATCGCCCGCGCAGTTAACACGGTGACGGCGGCTGGCACCATTTATTTCGCCTCCGCCGGAAACTCAGGCAACAAGACAGACGGCACCTCCGGAACATGGGTCGGTGACTTTGCCAACGGAGGCGCATTTATCGTCCCCGGCGTTGGCACGCCGTATGAAGTGCATTCTTTCCAGACCGCACCGTCAATACAAAACTACAACGTCGTGAATTCTGGCGGTTCGTCGTATTTCTTGTCTTTGTTCTGGTCGGATCCTGAAAACAGCTCCACGAATGACTATGACGTGTTTCAGCTGAATGCTGCGGGTACCTCGGTGGTATCGTCGTCCACCAATACTCAGAACGGGACCCAGAATCCATCAGAATTTGCGGCGCTCGCGTCTACCGGGAGCAATCGGGTGGTCGTAGTACGCAAAGTTGGGGCGGCAAGCCGAGCCCTCTATGTGTCCACGGGACGTGGTCGTCTGGCCATCAACACCAACGGCTTTGCTCGCGGCCATTCGGCAGCCATCGATGCCATCGCTACGGCGGCTGTTCCGGCGTCGGTAGCGAATGGCGCGGGGCCGACCGGTCCATACCCGGGGGTCTACACCGCATCGCAGTTGACCGAAACTTTCTCGTCCGACGGCCCTGCGCGCAAATTCCACCATCCTGACGGAACACCGGTGACGCCGGGCAACTTCCTCATCGGCGCCGGCGGCGGTCTCACGCAGCAGTATCCAGTCGTCACCGCTGCTGACGGCGTCGTAACGTCTGTGCCAGGATTTACACGCTTTTACGGTACGTCAGCGGCCGCTCCGCATGCCGCCGCAATTGCGGCGCTCATTAAGGGCTACAACCCCACGCTCACCGCCACCCAAATCCGCAGCATCATGGCCTCTACGGCGCTGGACATTGAAGCTCCCGGTACTGATAGCGACACCGGCGCCGGCATTCTGCGACCGGTCAACGCGCTCGCGGCCACGACCGCTGCGGCGGGCGCATATGCCGGCGCGGCATCTGGACCCACTGTCGAAAGCTATGCACCCGCCAATGGATTCGTGGACCCTGGTGAAACGGTGACGGTGAATCTACCCATCACGAATATCGGAACTCTGGCTTTCAGCAATCTTGTGGCTACCCTGCAGACAAGTTCAAGTGTTGCTCCTTTGCCGACAAACCTGCAGGCGTACGGCGCCATCGCGTCGGGAGCGACGGTTTCGCGACCTTTTGCATTCACGGCTTTTGGCGCCTGTGGCGATACTGTTACGTTAACTCTGCAGCTTCAGGATGGCACGAAGAACTTCGGCACAGTGACCTACACGATCACGCTGGGCACCTTTCAGACCACAACCACATTGGTTGAGAGCTTTGACAGCGTCACCGCACCGGCGCTGCCCGCCGGGTGGACCAGTACCGTTGTGAGTGGCGGCGCCGCAAATTGGGCGACGTCCACCGTCAGTCCGGACGCGGGTCCCAACAGTGTTTTCGCGGCGCCTCTTGCTGTTGCGTCAGAAGTACGCCTGGATAGCCCGGCCATTTCGGTACCAGCGGGCAGCGGAAATCAGGTCAGCTTCCGCCATCGCTGGAATACCGAATCGGGCTATGACGGCGGGGTGCTGGAGATTGCAATTGGTGCTGGCGCTTTCACCGACATTGTTGCTGCGGGAGGCAGCTTTATCTCAGGCGGATATACGAACGCGATTAGCAGTGTTGACGGCAGCGTAATAGCGGGTCGACCAGCGTGGAGTGGGAGTGCGGACGCTGCTTACACAACGACGGTCGTCGCGCTGCCTGCCGCAGCCGGTGGGCAAAACGTAAGGTTGCGCTTCCGTCTGGCATCGGATAGCTTGTACCTCGCAACCGGAACCAACGTCTGGCGGATTGATACGCTTCAGCGTTTGAAGGTTACGCCCGTGTGTGCGACGAACGGTGGCATTGCAACAAACGTTACCGTTGTGGCAACTGGCCCGATTCATCGCGGACAGCAAAGCATGATTACCGCCACAGTCGGTAGCGCGTCCGGAACGCCGACCGGTTCGGTATCGGTGAGCGGCGCCGGGGCGAGCTGTAACGTAGCGCTTGCCGCTGGCACTGGAGCGTGCCAGCTGAAGCCGACCATTGTTGGAGGCAATCAGATAATCACCGGCAGTTACACAGGCAGCGGAGGCTACTCGTCCAGCAGCGGCAACGCTCAGCTCACGGTGAAGTCAACGCTTGATGTGGACAACAATGGATTCTCTGATGCACCTGTTGACGGCTTGCTGGCAGCTCGGTTTCTGCTGGGCCTGCGCGGAGCCGCGCTGACTCAGGGCGTGACCCTGGGTGCGGGTGCGCAGCGGACCGATCCTACCGCGATTACCAATTACCTTATTGAAGTCAGTCCCTTGCTTGACATCGACGGTGACGCCCAAAATTATTTGTTAACCGATGGCCTACTGATCGTGCGCTACCTGCTCGGGCTAAGAGGAAGCGCGCTCGTTCAGGGCACGCAGGGCGCACCGGGCGCGAGCAGACTCAACTTCACGGACATACAGACTTACCTGCAGGGTTTGATTCAGTAGGTTCGGGACGGCCGTACGGCTTGGACTTTTAGGCGCGTATACCGTTGCGGAACGTGCGGCAGGGCTTGAAGGTGCCGACAGGCGCAAGCGAATTGGGCATCAGCTCGTGCAGGCGAACAGGAATTCGCCTAAGCAGCCACCGCAACGCGATTTCGCCCTGCCCGTTTGGCTCGGTACATGGCCAGATCGGCTCGCTCGACTAACGTGGCCGCGTCGTAGTCAGGGGCGGAGGCAATGCCGGCGCTCACCGCCACGTGCAACTCAGGCGCGATCGTTGCCCACGGATAGCCCGAGACGCGCTGCCGGAGCCGCTCGCATATATCGAACGCGTCCGGGGCGCTGGTGCCGGGCATGACGAGGACGAATTCCTCGCCACCGCTGCGTACCACCATGTCGCTCGCGCGTGTGTGTTCGCTCAAAAGTCTGGCGACTTGCACCAACACGCGATCACCAACGGTATGTCCGAACCGGTCATTGATTTGTTTGAAGTGATCCAGATCCAGTAGCACTACGACCAGCGGCGCATCAGTTGTGCGGGCATTGGCCACCATGCCGGCCAGTTTCAAATCGAGCGCGCGGCGATTGCCAAGACCGGTCAACTCATCCTCGAGCGTGATCCGCTCCAGCTCGCTTGCCCGCGAAGCATGAGCCTGGGCAACGCCGTACGCCTTCTCCAACCCCTTGCGCTGTGTCTCGTCTGCCTCCAGGCGCATCACCATGTGCTCTGACTTCGCTTTCAATTGCTGCATGGAGCGTTGGCTCTCGATCCGGCGGAAGGCTTCAAGTTGAGCGAGCGCAGCGGTCGTGTCGCCCTCGCCTCTATGTGCAAGATACAAGGCGTAATGCACGCGCATCTGAGTAGAAATTGTGGGCAGATGTTTTTGTTCGGCGAGCAGTGCGGTGAGCTCGATCCTTGCCGTGCGGAAATCACCACGCGCCAGCTTGAGCTCACCGATAGAGCACCGCACGCGGGGCGACACGGCGTGATAGCCACCGCTCTCGGCCAAGGCCAGCGCGGCATGCAACAGTGTTTCGGCCTCCGACAGTTGACCCAGATGGACGAGCACCTCGCCCAAATTCCCATGAGCGAACGCATCGAGATAGGGGTCGCCGATGATCGGAGACATCTGCAACACCTCACGCGCCAGCGGCAAGCAATCTGCCAGTGCCGCACGCCCTTCAGTGGCAGCCCATCCTTCGCGCAAGGAGTAGAACTTTCCAATCAGCACGGCTGCCAGATTATTGAGCGTTGTGATCAGAGGATAGGGCTCGCCAAACTGACGCGCGAGTGCCAGTCCGTCCCGCAACAGGCGCTCGCCTTGCCACGGATCGCCAGAGCGCTCGAAGCAGCCGCCCAGCAGGCTGAACGCTAGCACCCGACCGCGTTGATCATTCATTTGATCGGCGAGGTGGTAGCCCTCGGTGGCGTGCTTGATCGCCACTCCAAACAACCCCGAATCGCAGGCGCACACACCGATCCAGCGAAGCATCTCCGCATAGGCTGCGGGCATCGCTTCCAGCTTCACGAGCGGCAGCATCGCTTCGCCAAACGTCATCACCCGCTCGGTTGCGCCGGTTCGGTAGAGAAAAAAACAGGTGACATGTGCAGCGCTGGCCCGGTCGAGCGATGTCCGTTTTTGAGCCAAAGCAAACGCGCGCTCAGCGACGATGAGTCCATCGGAAAGCGCAGCGCAGTCAACCGCCTCGTTGAGCAGCGACGCAATGTCGGGCGATACATCAGCCGATAGCGGGGCAATGGGCTGTGGCACGTGATTTTTTCGCGTTGAGTTAGCTGGCGCCGTGACTGAACACGGCACGAACGTCGGCGATGTCTGTATGCATCTGAGTTGTCATCTGTTCGAGAGACTCAAATTTTTCTTCAGCCCGTATGCGTTTCACAAACTCAACGACGATGCGTTTTCCGTACAGATTACCTTTGAAATCGAGCAGAAAAACTTCCAGCAACGGAGCCCCATTGACTTGGACCGTCGGACGAACACCGACGTTCGCGGCACCTGCAACGGGTTGTCCACCGGCCACGTCAACGCCGTAAACACGCACCGCGAAGATGCCAGAAAGCGGCAGCGGCGTCCACAGCGGCAGGTTGATCGTTGGAAAACCGATCGTGCGCCCCAGCTTTTCACCGTGCGCGACTTTGCCAGAAATACGGTATGGACGACCGAGCATGGCGGCGGCGGTCACGGTGTCGCCATCGCGCAGCGCATCACGAACAAGTGTTGATGAAAATCGAACGTCCATCGCCTTGATCGCGGGCATGATGTAGCACTCAACGCCGTTGGCGGTGCACCAGGCGTGCAGTGTTTTGACGTCCCCGGCACGCCCGTTGCCGTAACGAAAGTCATCGCCCACGATGATCCATTTGGCATTGAGTCCCACCTTCAACACGATGTCGCAAAACCCGTCCGGAGACATCGCCGCCATCGTCGCATTGAAGCGGATCAATTGAATGTGATGGATACCGACAGCCCAGATACAGGCTAGTTTGTCGCGAAGGCGTTGCAGGCGCGCAGGTGGTGTCTTGCCTGCGTTTCGCGCGAAAAACTCACGCGGCGCCGGGGCAAACGTGAGCGCAGTCGGCACCAGATTCCGTTGCCGCGCGGCCTGGCATACCACCTCCAGCATGGCTTGATGACCGCGATGTACCCCGTCGAAATTGCCGATGGATACAGCCGTCGGGCGTGCGGCGAAGGCGCCCGGTGTCAGGTCGCGTGATAGCGTGGGTCGTGGAGCGGGAGCGGTCATGCAGTGGGAGCGGACGGTGCGCGAAAGTATTGATTTTATTCGGAAATTTGTAAAAGCTGCGTTGACAATTGCGCGCAGGCGGTGTGTCCGTTTCAGACCGGGTTTGACGCGCTTTGGGCTAAAAAAGCCCGTTCAGCATCGACTTTTGAAAAATACGGCGGTCAGCCCCTGTGTGGCGGTGCTTTCAGCGAAAAGCTATACCTCTACCCGAACCAGCTGATCCAGCCACGGAAAATACAACGCAGCGACTGTTGGACGCACTGTTCCACGTGATTCGTCCCATGCACGGAGCGCGTGCACATAGCCGCGCAATTGCGCCCGATAGCGCTCAGTTTCGGCGGAGATCCACTCCTCTGATCGGTCTGACATCGACGACGGTGGTCCACTAAATTTGAAATCCACGACCCAGCGCTCCCCAGCAGCGGTGACGAACGTGCGGTCCACGCGTAGCGCGTCTGTGCCGGGCGACGCCGCTTTCGCCGAAAGACTGAGTTCGTTGGCAGCTTCCAGATGCTCCGGAGAGAACAGAAATTTGACGTGCGCGAGCTGATCGGCCTCAGCAAACCAGGCGGACAGTCGCGTCGCGATCACCGGAAGCACGGCCGGGGCAGCGCCCTCTTCGCGCAACATGCGGGCGATCACCGCTGCGTTCGGTGAAAACGACGTGGGCCCCAGCACGGACATCGCGGCGGCCAATCCTTCGAACAGCAAATGCCCGATCACGCCTTCAGCCCGCGCATCCAGCTGACTTTGTGCAACCGCGACTTCTGCGTCGGCGAGCGTCGCCGAATAGGCAGGCTGAGCGATCCGCGACAGTTCAAACGCAGGCGGTGGATCAGAGCTTCGAATGAGTGATTTCGCGAGTAACAACCGCTTGTCACCTGAGCGCTCGGGCACCTCGAATCTGCTATCGGCCACGTCATCCAACAGCCAAGAAAAACTATCGCCCGGTGGCTCAGACGCGGCGTTACATCGGGTCAGTGTCAGCGTGATTTTTGCGCGTGTCGCTGCCACGTAGAGCAGGCGTTTTGCCTCGGCCGCGCGCGCTGCATTGGTGTGTTGACTCACGTAGTCAAATACGCTGCCAACCAGCTTCTTGCGAGAGTCCCGCGCCGCGACCAGCACCCGCCGCTCGCCCGAACCGTCCTCGGTCGGCACGAATCGCCAGCGCGCCAGTTCACGCGCGTCACCCCGCTGCTTGCGATCAATGCCAACCAGAAATACATGATCCCATTCCAGGCCTTTCGCCTTGTGAATGGTCAGAATTTCCACCGTTCCCGCGCTCGTATTACCACTCTCGTCGGCGTCAGAAGCTGCCGCAAATGAGCGATGCTGTCGAGCCAGCAAATCGCGAACGACGTGTCGTGGTGGTAGCAGCCCACCGGGCGCATTTTCATGCAGCCAGGCAAAGAACGTTTCGGCGTCGTCGAGCGCATCGTCATCAGTGCACCATGACGGCCCACCGAGCTGTTGCCATACCGCTCGCACCTGCTCGGCGAGCGGTGATAACCATGCCCGAGCTTGCGCAGTGCTGAAGGCTGCAAATGCGTGCGCCACGCGTGGCGCCTCCTCCGTGTCAATTTGCGATATCCATGGCGCGTCAGCTGCAAGTGCATGCCACGGCAGCGCGTCGCGACCGGCGTTATCGAGGTAATGCGCCAACGCTGTGAGCGTTGCCAATGTGAGGCCTACCCACGGCGCGCGCAGCACCGAGAAGAAGGCAGTTCGATCCGAAGGATGCGCGAGAGCAAACGTCAGCGACAGTAAATCGCGAATGGTTTCACGCTGCTCCCACCGCGCAAATTCGCGTGCAGTAAACGGAACGCCTTGGGCAGTCAACG
Organism: Casimicrobium sp.; assembly: GCA_039925745.1. GTDB lineage: Bacteria > Pseudomonadota > Gammaproteobacteria > Burkholderiales > Casimicrobiaceae > Casimicrobium. The sequence continues at coordinate 7,196 of JBDSYI010000340.1, forward strand.
CGGCGATCGTCGCTTGCGCGTGCGGTCGCGTGCGCACCAGAATCGCAATGCTTTCCGAGGGGTGTTCGCGCCTGATTGAGTCAATCGCATCGGCAACGTGCCTGCCCTCACTTTCGGCATCAGCAAAGGCCTGTTGCTCGACTATCTGGCTGGCTATATTGACGACTGCCTGCGTCGCAACCGCAGCCGTAAACGTCACGGGTGCCGTCTCCCAGGCCCGCACTTTTGCGAACACTCTGGAGAGCTGATCATTGACCCAATCGACCACGCCCGGCTGCGAACGGTAGTTGGCTGAAAGCGTTAACGGCGTCAACCGAATATCACCAATTCCCTGCGTCTGTGCGAGCGCAAAAAGCGCAACGTCAGCATCACGAAAGCCGTAAATCGACTGCATCGGATCGCCAACCAAAAACAGCGTTCGCCCATCCCCTGGCGACCAATCACTGGTGATTGCGGTAAGCAGGGCGAATTGGGCAGGATTGGTGTCCTGTACTTCGTCAACTAATACATGGCGAAGGCGGGCATCGAGCGCACCGAGTACGCTCTCTCGCTCCTCCTGTAATACCTGAAGTGCAGCGCTTGCGACGCCTGCGAAGTCTGTAACGTTCTGCTCACGCAACAGGATCGATAAATGGGCAGCCGCCCGTTTCAGAATAATTAATGTGGCCTGAAGCGTGGCGGCGTGTTCGGCAATCGCGGCCTGCGTCGGTAGATGATCAACTTTGGCTAACGTGGAAATCCATGCCGACTCGTTGTTGAGTTCATCGAGCAACGCTTTCATGCGAGCTTTCGCATCGTCACGCTCGGCCCGCGTCAGATTGGAAAATTCAGCATCCGTGCCGAGCGGGAATCCGGAAGATTTGTTAACGCCACCGCTTTTTCGCAACTCGCGGCTGCCGGTTAACAGCAGATCAGCGACGCACTTCCAGGTGGTTACATCGAAGCTCTGGGCGCCCGATGTCCAGTCGTTCACGGCGGCTGTTCGTTCAGCGGCAATTTCAATTTTTCCGATAGTTGAATACGTTTCCGCCGTGAACGCCAGCATCGCGCCAATGTCCGCCCGATGTAAGGGATTGAATTGCTCCGCAATCCGCGCCAGTTCAGCATCAATCTCCGTCTGCAAGCGCGAGTTAATTTGAGCGACACCAGCGTCGGTCGTGTCCACCGCTTCGCCTAACCACTGCGCGCGCCGTCCGAGCAGATTGGCGATCAGGTCAATCACATCGTCAACGCGATTCGCGGCCAGACCCAATAACGTTCGTGATGCCGCAACCACTTCGGGGTCATCGTCGAACAACGCATCTTGCGCGGCCTGACGGTAGAGGGGGCCGACGGACTCCGAAACGCTGGCCAGTGCGCTTGCCGCCGCGACACTCAAGACGGGCGCGCCTCCGGTGATGCGTGTGCAAAACGCGTCGAAGGTGTCGATCATGACGCCGTTCAAACCGTCGAGCAGCCGCCAACCGAGCGCGCGATCACGTTCCAGCACGCGCAGCGCCAAAGCACGGCGCTGCGTTACGAGCGCAGAACTGTCGGGGCTTTCTGGACCACTCGCCGAGAGCAGCGCCGAATGCAACCGCTCGCGCATTTCTCCTGCGGCCTTGTTGGTAAAGGTGATCGCAAGCACTTCGGATGGACTATCAGCCGTCGCCAAAACCGTCAACAAGCGCTGTATCAAAAGCTCGGTTTTGCCGGAACCTGCGGGTGCTTGCACAATGAAGGATTGCGAGGCGTCCAGCGCCATTTCGCGTGCACCTTGATCGGTCAAAAAAGTGTGGGTCACGGTTCTGCCCCCGCACTTGACGAATCTTCAACTTCACCGGTATCTTGCCCTCCCGCCAGCGACCACGGTTCACGGCAAAATCCTGCGAACGAACAGTACCGACACGTTGCCGTGCCCTCAAGTGGCGCGACATCGGCGACACCTGCGCGATGCTCTTGCACCAACACGCTGATCTCATCCTGCCATGCTTGCGTTAGCACCGGCCACGCGGGTTCGTTCGCACTAACTCTTTTTGAATTGAGCGCCGGATCGGCACCCACACCGACAAATTTCACATCGTCGTCGGAAATCACGATATAGCCAATCGCACCGATGCGCGCCTCGTCGGCAGAGAACACCGCGTGCAGTGCAAACAGGTAGAGCGGAAGTTGAGGGGCAGCCAGACGTCCCGAACTATTCTCGGCGAACCAGTCCGCGCGCGACACTTGACCTGTTTTGTAATCGAACACCACGCCATAACGCGCATCATCGCTGGTCGCGGTCGAATACACATCGCGCCGATCCAGACGCAATTTAAATGCGCTACCGAGTACCTCGGCTTTCACGTCCTGCTCGACAGCGACAACACTAAACCCGCTGCGCGCAGCGTCCAGTTCAAGCACTTCATCGATCAACGGTAACAGGCGATTACGCTCGATAGTCCACACCGATGCGGGGATTCCTGGCCGCTCCAGTTTGGCGTCCTGCACCGCGAGTTCGAAGGCTTCGGACGCGACATGTCGCAACATTTCAAGCGTCGGCTCGTTTCCGTTGGCGCGCGTTTGTTGGATGCGCACGGCTCCGACCGCATGCATCACCGCGTGCACCACTTTTCCGCGCAACCGCCCTGGAATGCCGACTGCATATTCCGGCCATTCGCGCAAATTCAGGCGTGCTGCAGCCGCTTTGCGAGGGCAATGCGACTGCTGTTCAAGCATTCCCGCCGTGAGTGGCAGGCGGGCTGTTGATGTTGTGGCAATCGGTAGAGACTCATCGCGGAACGCTACTGAGTCAACGCGGCGTGGAGCAGTCGGGCATTCGAACGAAGGAGACAGCGTCTGCTTGACTAATCCTTCCGCAAGCGGACTGATTCGCTGTGCGCTTCCGTCTATCTCGCTAGCGTACGAAACGTGAAGTTCGTCGCACAGCAAATTCCAGTTCGCCCACAGCGCATCCGCACGTCGGCGAACTTCATCACGCGAGCCCAGGCCAACCTGGGCTGCTGCCTGCCACGCACGTGGCAGCATCGGATGCGGCTCGTAGGCCTCCGGTAAGACGCGATCAGTAAACCCGACGATCCACGCTGCGTCGAGCGGCACGCCGGCCGACTCCAGCAAGCCTATGACTTGAATGCTCGCGCGTCCGGACTGCGGTTGAAAAGTTTGCTGCCCGGCCAGCCGCGTGATTTCGCTCACCGCCTCGCGCCACGAAAGGGGCGGCAACCACCGATCCATCAACGTCCACCGCCGTAGCGCCGCAGCCCAGGCATCTTCAAGTTGAAACAGATCGCTTTTCGCAATCCACGGATGCTCAGTGAGCGCGATCACGAGTGTCATCAACATCGTGTAATGCGACTCACGCGTATGCTTTTTTGCGTTTGACGTGGCATCGAGTCTGGCCGCCAACGCCGGTGGCAGCACATCGAGCCAATCGTGAAGGGTACAGCGGTCTGCCCCAAGCCTGAGTAGCCGCCAAAGCTTGCTCTGCATCTGTTGCAACGACTTCGGCCCGCGACCCCATCGAGGATGCATGAGGGCTTGCGCCAGCACCTCCGTGTCGACACGAGCGGATGTCGCGCCTAGTACCGTCAAGAGGCTGGCAACTGCGGGATAAGTGGCGATTGATTCGCCGATTGACAGGTTAAATCGCGCGCGATCTGTTTCTGGGTCGAGCCACCACTGATCCGGATTTAATTGTTCGCGCAGCGCGGTCATCCATTTTGCACGGCACTGCGCCAAGTTTGGCACGATGATGGCAATGACGCTATCACTATTCGTTGCTAGCGATTTTGCCCAGGTGATGGCAGTTCGCATTTCCTGCTGTTCGTCAGAAAATTTGTGAGCTCGAATCGTTCTGTCCGAGCGCGACTCTGGGGCCCAGCGCGTAACACTCACGCCATGCTCGCTCATTGCTGAAAGCAGCATCTTTTGCCCAGCATGAACGGTGAAAGACGGCGTCTGGACTACCGCTTGCGGTAGCAGGCTCTGAATCGCGTCAAGCTTTTGCAACAACAGGGCGTAAAGCTCTGATTGCGTGATCGCACCGGCGCGTCGTAACACCGCTTCCATTCGGACCGCGCAACGCGAAAACAACGCGATGTTGTCGTGTCCCGAAGCGAGCGTTGCGATCTGTCCGATCGACAGTGCGTAGCGATGGGCGAGTGTCCAGGCGTCATCCGCTAGCGTTGCAATTCGGGCAGTCTCACCTGCCATGAGGCTCGTTTCATCAGAAACTAGCGATCGCCAAAGTGCAGCGCTGGCATCAGCATCCAGCAATTCTCGCGGGTCTTGAATCAGCCCAAACAGCTGGGAACGGCGCCACAAATCTGCGCAGAATCGCTCGAAGTCGACACAGATTGGTGGGGAGAGGCTGCCTTGTGCAAGTCGTCTCTGAATCGCACGGGCAGCGCGATCACTTGGGCAGAGATACCGAATTCGTTGATCAGATGTCATGTCAAGACTCTATCAGCGTACGGCGTTTCTGCACCGACACTATGACGATCATTACGATAGAGTAGCGGTCACTTTGCGCGATTCGTGAACGTCAAACCGATCCAAACGCGCCTGAACAAAGTGAACTGAAGTGCGAAACAGTGAGCTGTCCAGTGTGGGTTCTGGCACGAAATCCAGTACTGGCTGGGGGCACGCTCCACCAATAGCTGTCAGAGCCACGCAAATCAAAGCTGCTTGCGAGTTCAGGCCACGGCAGGGTCAGCGGGCTGACGCCAGAGGGCAACGTAATATCGCCGTCGCCCGCGGGGATCTCACGCCCCATTTGCTCTGCCAGTGCATCGGCCAATTTGGCATCAAGCGCTTCAATTTGGCTGCGCGACATTTGCGCTTCGGTGATCGCAGCGCCCCAAGCTAATCCGATCAATGCTGCCCGCGGCACGAGCTCGGCGATATTGTCGTCACTCAGTGTGGTCGTTACCAGAAATGGAAAATTACGGCCGACGCGATCACATGACGGCGCGAGAACGCCGAGTTGACCGAAAGGCAGGCCGGGTTGAGCGGGCAATAAAAATGCCCATTTCGGCATGTTGCCCCACAGCGCCCATCCGCTCGCCGGGTTTCGCTCTTTCAACGCTTCCATGCTGCTGGCGCACCAACGATCCCAATACTGCTGCACGGCATACGGCATGCGGCGCGAGATAAAGTCCCCGGCGCTGGGCAATTTGCCGAACCATGCAAGGCTTAGCGCCGTTGGTACAGCCGCTCGAGAGTCGTCAGCAACACCGTCCATATTAGCGACCGCCAGGACACGTAAAGCGCTGCATCGCTGCCAATGTCAACGGATTACGGAATTGGCGTGCGCGCAATTCAACGCGAACTTCCTTGCCCTCGACGGTAAAAGCAACAGTGACCACGGTGGGAGAGGTCGCAGGCTGAACAGTGCCACGATCCATCAGGCGATTCAATGCCCAGAATCCATCAGTCGTAATTGCTGGTGGACGACCGCCAACGCTCAGACGAACCTTTTCGCTATTCTTTGGTCCAGGCCAGGTGATCCGTTTGCTGTCGTCGGCTGAGGATACGACAGTGCCATCAACGTCCAACTCCGCCTTCTCGCCCGGTGGAGCGATGACGCGAACATCGAGCTCAAAACCGGGCGTACTCCTCCCTGCGAAGAACACATCCCGTATCTCGGCTGCCTGTTTAAAGGCGCGCAAATCACCTGGCGAACCCGCCGCAGCTCCGTCAGGTCCCGGCCGCGGTTGCCATGGGTCGCGTGACATATCGACCGACGGTGCGATGGAGTCGAAGGCAACTTTCAATGTGCCCTGAGGGCCGAATACCTGAGCGAAATCCGCTGGGAAAGCATTCTGCGAAGCGCGGCGGTCAAACGGATAACTGCGGGCCACAGCCGAGCACCCTTGTCCGACCGCGCCTTTGACTGCCGCCGCGGCGTTCGCCTGCAATCCGGACTTCGAAAGTTTCGCGGCCATGCCGGTCAGTCCCTCTACGATTTCACGCGCTGGAGTCGGCAGCTGGGCGGCCGTTGACGCCAGGCGCGTATCTGCTTCCTGTGAACGGCGCGTGCTGCCGTTACTCATGGCGATTTGGTCAGCCCTCAGACTAACTGCGTAGCCTTGAATCTCTTTGGCTAAATCATCAATCTTGCCTTTACCTGTGGGCAAGGCGAGCAGTTTGAATTCCTTAAATCGATCCTGCACGATCATCTCGACGCGATCAGCAGTGAGTGGCGCATTCGCCAGGGCCGCAGTCGCCGCAGCGATTTCATCTACGCCGCGTTGAACCGACTGCTTGATTTGATTCACGCGGTTGCCCGTTCCCGCCTCGGTGTTTATCAACGTAGTTTGCTCGGCAACCTTACGTACCAACAACGTCAAGGGTGAATCCGGTGCGGCGAGAACGTTTGCTGCTTCGATCGTTTCACCTAAATTTCGAGGTGCCTTTAACCGAATGTCGAGCAAGAAATTTTGCCACTGGTTAGCGAAATCCTGCAGATACAACGAGCGGACGGCGCGATCAAAACGCTGCATGTCGCTGGCTCCGGTCAATGCTTTCGTCGCTCCAGGCGCAGAGCCTCCACGCCCGAGGATCCAGGCGTCTTCAAGTGCCAACTCGGGGCCACTTTGCGCGAGCGCTTTTACAAAATACTCGTTGTAGCCACGTTCGCTGTAGAAGCCAGGGATCCCTGACGTACTTAATGATTTGCCGCTCGTGCGCTCGAACACTAGCGGTGCACGCTCCCCGGCAGCGCTAATCACCGTGAACTCCGGAAGGTCTACCGCAATGAGTTTCGATTTGATCAGGTTGTAGGTGCGTTTTTCCGGCGCCTGCTGAAGCAGGTAATCGCGCACCTGTTGCACAAGCACGGTGTCCTGCTGGAACGGAGACCGGTAGCCGCCAACGCGTAGCAGCTCATCCAGATGTGACAACAATTGCTTGCGAGTTTCGGTCGGCACGTCGGAAGGCAATGCCGCCATCCAGTCGGCCCCCACATAGTTTTTGATGAATTCGTCCTTGACCTTGCCAGTGTCGAACATCATCAGATAGGCTTTTAACGCTTCGTAGCTGGCTTCCGACTTGTTGTTAGCGGCGGCGCGCAGTCGCGCTTGAACGCGGGCAGCGATACGCGGCATCAGGCTGTCTTCAAGCAGGCGGGTGTAAACATTTTGCGCGGCACTGTCAAGCTTTGGCCCTTGATACAAACCGTAGCGATAGCTCCAAGGAGGACTGTTGAAGTCGAACTTGGAACTGTGCGACACGTCGCGCGCCTGATTGAGAGGCACCAGCAATCCCGGCCCATCTTCGCTGTTAGCTGGCGGTATCGCGCTAACACTTTCACGCAGCTCGTCAGTCTTTGTGGAGACTTCAGAGATGTAGTTACTGTTGTTGCCGTAACTGAACCACCAGGCGATGTTTGCCCCCAAGAAAGTGAGGCCGCATGCAGCGATGCCACCCCAGCGCAGCCACCGCATCCGGCGTTCTGTGGCTAGGTTACGGCCCGCAATAAAGTGTTCTGGGAAAATGACTTTTTGCAGCAAATCCTGAAGAAAAAAGCTCCGCCCACTGCCCGCTGCGATCCCTGCTGCCTGCACCTTGCTATCAACGCGGAACGTGCGCTGCATCGCCCCCAGTACGCGATCAAAGGGTGTTCCTTCCTGCGTGCCCGACGTGAAATACACACCGCGCAACATCGGTTGCTCGCCAAATTTTGAATCGCTGAATACTGCACCAAGCAGGCGCGAGAGAACGTCGCGTATCCCCGCCAACTGCTGCGGCAATGTGTAAGTTAATGCACGCCGTGACAAATCGGGTTCATCAAGCAGGCGCTGGTGCATGCCATCATTCAACCGGCGGTAGAGCAGATCGAACTCACGACCGAATGACTCTCGAACCGCAATGGGTTCGGTCGAATTGGGCGTGTACGGCAGTGTAAAGCCCCATACTTGGGCGCGTTCTTCGCGCGAATAATTCAGGAAGTATTCAGTGAAGCCCGATAGCAAATCGGTCTTCGTGACCAATACATAAACCGGAAATTGCACGCCCAAACCATCACGCAATTCCTGCAAGCGCGCTTTGAGCGTAGCGGCGTGAACTTCACGTTCTTGCGCTGACATCTGCAACAGGTCAGCAACGGAAACGGTCAGCAAGACACCATTGAGCGGTTGCCGGGGACGGAATTTTTTGAGCAACGACAGGAAACCCTGCCACTCCGCCTTGTCAACTGATTCGTTGCTTTCCTGAGTCGTATAGCGACCCGCCGTGTCGATCAGAACCGCCTCGTTAGTGAACCACCAATCGCAGTTGCGCGTGCCGCCGATGCCACGAATTGCGGCTTTGCCGAATTGCTCTGCCAGTGGGAAGGTCAACCCCGCGTTGATGAGAGCGGTGGTCTTGCCAGAGCCCGGCGCGCCGATGAAGGCGTACCACGGCAACTGGTAAACATACTGCTTGGATAGTCCAGAAAGGAAGCCACCTTTTTCATTACTCGAAAAGCGCGTTTTCTTGAGGATTTCGGAGGCGTCTTTAAACCGTTTGTTGAGTTCTGCGACTTCTTCCGAACCAGCGACTGGCCCGTCGCCGGGTTTCGCAGAGCTCTGCATCTTTGCCAGCTGACCCAACAGCGCCGCATTGACGTTGCGCTCACGCCACCATCGCACCAAAACCCTGATCAACCAGAGCGCCCAGACGATACCGATCAATGTCCAGCGTATCCAGGCGGGCGCCAATGGCGGGTAGCCGGCTATTTCAATCAACGGACCCACAAACCAGATCACTGCCGACAGCAGCAGTAACAGCAGGATCGTTAAAGTTGTGCGGTTAAACAGCTTGCGAAAAATCATGCGCAGGTAATACATTATTGTTTCCCCTTGCCTGCTGGCGCCGGGGCCAGGGGCGCGGCCGTTGTACCCGCCGCTGCCGATGATGCCGCAAACTCACGGTCTCGCTCAGCGGGAGGCACTAGCAGCGTGACCTCCACACGTCGATTGCGCGATCGACCTTCTGGTTTCTTATTGTCGTCAATGGGTTCTGCATCACCCATACCCTGAGCGCTGGTACGATCCCGGACGACGAGTTTCGAATCGATCATGCCGCGCACGACTGCGGCTCGCGCCTGCGACAACTCGTAGTTGGATGGGAAGCGCAGACTGCGAATCGGCTGGTTGTCGGTGTGCCCGACAATGCGCACCGCACCCGGCACAGAGTTGAGCGCGTTAGCTACGCGCTCAATCACTTTGACATAGCGTGCCTTGACGTCAGTTGAGCCGCTGTCAAACATGCCGTCACCCAGAAGCACGATGATGCTTCGGTCTGCCTGATCATCGACGGTCACAAGCTTCTCATCGATTTCAGGTTGCAAGAATTTGCCGAGGCGAGCGACGGCCGCAGGCGTCGGTTTGAGCTGCTGCGTCTTCGGCGGACGAATGGAATTGATCGCGCTAAACACTGGGCTCGACTTGTCCGAAATAAGAAAGTAGTACAGAAAAAAGATGCCCGTTAAGAGTGCGAGCACCGCACCCACCGTGATCCAGAGAGGCATAAAGCCCCATTTGGACTTGCCATCGGCGATTGCGCCACGCCAATTGAGAGATAGTGCCTTCGAGTATTCGCCGCGTGCGCCATCCATGATCTCAACAAGACGACGCCGCAACGTATCGAGTTGCGAGCGACCATTGTCGACCACGCCAAATCGACCTTCAAAACCGAGGGCGATGCACACCGCCATGAGCTCAATCAGATCGATGTGTTTCTTGGGATCTTGCACCAGCCGAGCCAACACCTGATAGAACTTTTCACCGCCCCAGGTCTCATTGTGAAACGTGACCAACAACGAGTGGCGCGACCACTGGCCGCCACCGCCCCACGGCGTTTTGGCTGCGGTCTCATCGAGCGCCGTACACAACGCGTATCGAGCCGCAATGACCGTCTCTGGCGGCACCAGCGATTCGCGAGCACGACGCTCGAAAAGCTGTACTTGTTCGACCAGGTAGTCGCGCAGCTGTGCGGGGTCAGGGTGATGTGCAGTGACGCGAATTTGCGGGATCAGGTTCAGGAGTGGGTTAGCAGCAACCGCCAGAGAATTCGCACCGCTCAACACCTCAGGCAGGTCGGCCGCGACTTGGGCGGCACCGATTCCGGGGCCAGGCCCCGGCGTGACCGGCATCGCCATCGTTGGATTGGCACTCAGAGGCACGGCCCCTTGCGGGTTCGCGAGGATCGCGAACGGATCTAGATTGGCGGGAGTGGTCATGCGCGGATTGCCCAGAATTCAAGTTTCAGGCCGGGCCAGTCACCCGCGATGTGCATCGCGAGCCCGCCGGAGCGCTCGAGTCCGCGCCAGAATTCACTGGACGTATCGAGCTCAAAATAGTTGTTACCTGCGTGATAGGGGATTTGTCGCGGCGCCACGGGCAGCGGACGCAATCCCACGCCCGGCAAGTGCAAATTGACCAGATCGCGAATCTTTTCGACCGGACCAATTTTGACCTGCGTCGGGAACAACTTACGCACTTGCTCGCCCGGCAATTCAGAAGCGACAGCGAGTACAAACACGGCGCTCGTGATGAGCGACTTGTCGGCAATCACGGCAACGCGGACACCGTACGCGCGCTCCAGCAACTCAATTTGGAAGGCATTTTGTTCGAGCACCATCGACAGCGAGCGGCGCAAATCCTGCATTACCGGCGTGAAGCATCCTGCCAAATCGTCGTGACTATATGTCGGATAGTCGCCTGGGCGTCGCGAATCACGCGTGAACGTCGTGAAATCGCCCGCCAGCGCCAGCAACTCGGCGTATAAGCGCTCAGGATGCAGCGTGCGCAACTGCGACAAATGCACAACCAAAGGCTCTGCACGATTCACCAGTTGCAGCATTAAAAAGTCGGCAATTTCAGAAACGCCGCCCTTGCCTGGGGCCGACAACCGGGCTGCTAGCGCCTCACCGCGATGGTGCATAAGCCCAGCAAGTTCGCGCAAAAAACCAGCAAGCACGCTGCTCTCGTGCACGACAACGATCGTTGGAATAAATGACTCGCCCAACGCCACAGACAAATCGTTGCGGCGTTCGGTGACATGACAAACGCCAATCGTCATCCAGCCTTCCGGAATCTCTCCTTCCGGTAGAAGGCGCATGCGAAGCTGCGCGTTTTGAATCGGAGCGGGTTCGCCCCCCACGGAGTTTTGATCAGCGATATCCTCGTCGATCACGCTGTAGCGCGCGAGCGATCGGGCATCATCGTCGAACGAGACTTCTTCGCTGCCCGTACGATACATTGGCAGGCACAACGAGATGCGCTTGCCTTTTAACGTTTCCGGAATGTCTATGGCCTTCGGGGGCTCGTTTTGTTCTGGGAACGAAAACGTGGTGCCGTCTGGCAGCACGCCCGACGCGCGCGAAATTGCGACCTTGCCAATCGCCAGGGAAGTCTCATCCATCTGCAAGCTATGAAAACCCCAGAAGTGCCCCTCGCTCGCCAGCCCACGTTGATGCTGTGAGTGTTCGCGATGGCGTTCACCCTGCTGAAAGTGTTGGGGTCGTAGGAACATGCCTTCCGACCAGACAACTCGACTGCGATCACCCATCTCTTATCCCCGATCTCGCTAAAACGACTTGACGACTTCGATGTTCTTTTCCACCGCCTTTTTGTAATTCTCAACCTTTTCCTTCAGCTCTGCTATGACCTTGGTGTAACGAGCGATTGCTTCGATAATTTTCGGCACGTTTTCGGCGACCACGGCGATTAGTTTGGGCAAATTGCCTTCCCCTGCTGCCTTGACGCCATCGCCGAGTGCTTTGAGTGCCGTGGCGAGGTCAACCTTTGCCTGTTCAAGCAGTGCCTTGATTTCCTTATAGTCCTCCATGGCCTGGTTGACGAGCTTGACGTTGTCATCGAGCAGGCCCTTGGCTTTGTTCATCTTTTCGTTGGCGGTGTCAACAAACGATTTGGTGTCTTCGATGGTCTTTGCGAGGGCGTCTGTGACGGCCATAATTAGCTCCGGGCGGCAGCGGCGCTGCCATTCAAGTCGATTTGGGTGAGTATCTTGTACGTCGCTGCAAGCGCCGCTTTAAGCGGCTCTTCAGCAATCTCGAAGCGCTTCTTGACGATGACCGCCGCGTGAGCAAAGTCTTTCGGGTGGAGCGTCAGCAACATGCAGTGCGGGACAACGTTTTCATCCGGCGCAGAACCGATGCGGTTTACAACACGCGCTAGCGGAATATCGCCGGGATGAGCGTTAATTTGCACTAGTGCACGACACAACTGCTGTTCCTGCTCCAGCGCTTCCGTGCGCACAAGCCTGTCAGCGATGTCGCGTGCCACGGAACGAGCGACTTCGCCCAATTGACCAAGCGCGTTCAGCGAAGCCTTTAAATGTTCTGCCTCAGTTGCCTGCTTCACGATAGTGCCAAGCGCCGCAAGCCCAGCACCGCCTGAGTTAAGCTCCGCCAACGCTACATAGGCTGCTATACCTGTCGGTACGATCGGTTGATTGGCGAGCGATTTCATCACGTAATCCTCAACCGTGCGCCGGGCAGCAGGATCGTCTTTGGCACTTTTCGACAATGCTGCAAGCGCCTCACTGGTCCATTTATCGGGCGTGACACTGGCAACGGCGCTCGCAATCTGCGCTGCGAACTGGCGGGCATATGGCGCGAGCGCATGCAAGGCGATTTTTCTGGCACTTTCGTCTTCGTGTATCAGCAACATCGCGACCTCTGGCGCTGCTTTTACAGGCATGCAGCTGTGTCGCGTCAATGCATGTGTCGCGAAAATGCGAACGCCTATGGGATGCGCCACTGAAACCAGTCCAGAGAGGCATTCACGAAGCGAGTCGGTGGCACCGGCGGGGTCGACGCTGCCTAGCGCTACGGCCACCAGCGGCAACGCTTCCTCATTTTCTACGTTCAGGTCTGCGGCTTGAATGAGCTCTTCGACACATTCGTTGATAGGGGCGTTGGGCTGCAACACCATAGCCAGAGCGTGAACCCGCGCCTGACCATCGCTGGAAACAAGGTGACGTTTAAGCACCTCCAGCGGCCACAAAGCCACAGGAACTGGCGCTGTTGCTAACTCTGCGTCGGACGGAATGCTCACATTCGCACCATCAGATGATGTTGCCAACGCCAGGACTATACGTGGCAGAGACAACGCTGGTACTAGTCAGCACGCCGACCACAGCGGTCGCGCCGATGATTGAAGTAAAGCCTTTGACATTCAACATGCCGTTGATATTTACGATGCCGTTCAAGTTGATAACTGGAGCGTTGATTGTCACCGCGGCGGCGGTAATCGTGGTGGCACCGCCCATCACAGTAATGGTGCCGGACGTGATGGAGAGGGTTCCGGTCATCAAAGACGTCTGTAGCCCGACTGTGGTCGATTTTTTTCCGCCGACCATCGTGCTGTCTTCTGCTCCGATCTTGACGCTACGAGACGCGCCGATGGTTTCAGATTGATCAATGACAATTTTGGTGTCATCGCTTGCGTACACCATCGCTGATCGATTGGTACAGGTTTCAGCGTATTTCAGCCCTGTGGTGACGGAATAACCCGTCGCAGCCATGACCGCGGTCTTGCCCGTGGTGGTGTAGCTATCGTCACCCGTAATGATGGCCGTTCTGTCGCCCTTGACCAGGTTGGTTTGCGTACCCATGATCATGTTGTTTTCGTTGCCACTCACAGCGAAACTGTGATTGCCTTTGACCGTTTCCAGATGATTACCACCGGTCTCTTCATTGAGGTTGCGATCAATCGTTTGCGTGCGGTCACCGTGCACAACGTTATTTTGATTGCCATCGACGGTCGTACTCTGATTACCCTTGACCTTGGTATCCTGATTGCCATCGATTTGATTGGTCTGATTCGCTTGAATCACATGACGATCATCGTTAACTACGAACCGATTGTCATCGTGATTGATGCGCGTCGAGCGGTCGTGTCCCACCATGCGCGATTCGTCGGCTTCGACCACAGTGTCCAGATTTCGTTGAGCATGAACATAGAGCTGCTCTTTGCCCTTCAAATCCTCCATACGGATTTCGTTGAAGTCGGTGGCGCTGCCGCCTTTTGTCGAGCGTGATTTGATGCCGCTCGCGGTCTTGTTGTCCGGGAGCGCGTACGGCGGCATCAGATCTGCGTTGTAGACGCTGCCGGTAATAAGGGGATGGTCAGGATCGCCATTCAAGAAGTCAACGACCACTTCATGTCCGATGCGTGGAATATGAATCATGCCCCATTTCTCGCCCGCCCACGGTGTGCTGACGCGAATCCAGCAACTGCTATTTTCGTTTTTCTCGCCGACTCGATCCCAATGAAACTGTACTTTCACTTGGCTGTATTTGTTGGTGTAAATCTCTTCGCCCGCCGGGCCCACAACGACCGCAGTTTGTGGGCCCAGCGTACGCGGCTTTTGCGTCAAAAGTTGCGGACGATACGGCAGCGTCGTCGGTTGCGAGGTTACGGTGATGCCCCAGTCGGCATCGCCTTCTCCGCTGCCCGAGGACATGCGCGCGTTGTTGCGGAAAAAATAGGTGGCAGCGACCGATAGGTATTCACGGTTTTGGTCGGCTCTCGGGCAGCGCTCAAGAGAGAAAAGGTAGCCCGGAGCCATCGTGCGCACTGTCGTATGGCCTTGACAGCGCTCGAACTCGGACTGAAGCGTTTGCAGACCCGTAGTGGCGTAGTTATCGCCGTCCGAAAGCTTGGTGTAACCGCCTGGCCATTCGTAATGCTGATATTTGTCGTGCGTGTGGCCTCTCGGACCAGTGCGCTTTACTTTTAAATCTGCTTTCGGATGCTCGAAATCGTAGTCATCCGAAAAATATTCACCTGAGTCGATTTCTTCGCGCAGCAACCAGCTATTGAAGTGCTCTTCATTGGCCACCGTTGCCGCGTCTGCGCCGAAGTACTTGATCGACGGTTTTCCGGCTAACGGCGGATGTTGCGACATGTCGTCGATCATCACCATCGTATGCGAGCCTTCTGCATGCTGGAAGTAGAAGTAAATGCCCTCCTCCTCCATGAGCCGCATGACGAAGTTCATGTCGGTTTCCTGATACTGCACGCAGTATTCCCATTCGCGATACGAGCGCGTGAGTTTTTTGGTCAGTGGAAAGCCATACTTGGCTAACACGTCCGAGACAATCGTCGGCACCGACTTCTTTTGAAAAATTCTGCAATCGCTGCGACGGCTGGCGATCCACAACCAGGGCCGGAGTTTGGCGGTGTAAACCAGATGCTCACCCTCGCGCCCAGCGCTAGCGAACCGTGTGCAGATGCCGTTGAATGGGCGCACGCCGGCACCCTTTTCGGTTTCAACCTTCAGCGTGAAGTCCTTACCAAGCACCGCTTTGGCCTGCAGGCCAGATGTTTTGCTATGCAACACCACGTCGAGCTCGAAGGGGATCGACAGCGCTTCTGTGCCAGTCATTTGGCGGAACCACACCGAGTCGCCTAGCGGTGTGATGATGTCGACCAGGCGTTCGTTTGCCATTTAGATTGTCCTCTTCATGATGTGTGTCAGGATGCGCAGTGATGGATTGGTTTTCACCAGTGCTTTACCTTGAGATAGTTCTCCGCATTCGCTGTTAATGCGGAAAAAGTAGTGGCGAGCGTCGCCAGATGCAGCGCACCTTTGGCGCGATCAGATAGCGAATCTGGCGAGATCGCTTCAACCACGTAACCCTGACCGGCAGCGAGAATCATGTCGCAAAAGTGAAAGCTGTTTTCGGTAGTGTCGGACTTCCACTGCGCTGCGACCAAGCCTTTAAGCTGATCCCATACACTCATCATGCGCCCTTCGTCAAGATTGGCGAAACTCCAGATGTGCGGCGTGTCGCCGCCCTCGGCCTTGATGTCGTCAGCCAGTGTGGCGGTTTTTGATCCGATGGGGCGTTTGTCGCCAGGCTTGAATACACGCACGCTCAGGTACGCACCGCCGGATGGGCTCAGGATGTTGAGCGACGCAAATCCTGGGCCATGTCCATTGGTACGTGACGGGTGCCAAATGCGAAGTGTGACCATATGAGAAGTGCGTTAAACGCGTTGAACAAGGATGGCGGGATAAAAATTTAACCACGCAACGTTAAGGACGGAGTACGCACTATAAACACGACATTTGTGCGGAAGTTGTCGCCGCTTTTTGCTGCGGTATTTACCGCAGCCCACCACACTAAAAATCAGGCTCTAACCACCCTTTGAGCCAGCCATTTTCCAGACGCGACGCGCACCACGTCAAAGCGCATGACGTCTCCGATTTCTACAAAATCAAAACCGGGGGCGACGACGTGACCAGCAAGAAACTGCACGTCTCCCCGACCATCCTTTCGCGTGATCATGCCGTAGCCATTGGCGAGCGATTTCACCGTTCCGGAAATCGCGTTTGCTGCGAACGAATCATCGTGGATCGAGGTTGATGGAGGCGTGGGCTTTGGCTCGTCGCCAGCGATCACGGGCATCGGTTTGAATAGGGAAGAGACGGGCGACACCTGATACTCCTGACGCGCCCGATCACGCAAGTCGATCACGCGGTCACCCGAGACGACGACCTTACCCGCCGCGGGCAGCAACAGCTCGAACAACTGCATCGAGCGTGCTTCGAGTTTCAGGCGCATTGGCTGCCACTGTATCTGCGAGCCGACGGTCACGATCACGTCGGGATCGAAAATCGCTACGGATTCCACGGCATCCAGCGCCAAACCCGCCCCCATGTCCTCAGCATTGATGTGGGGGGCGGTGACCACAGTAAACCCAGCGGATACTGCTTCACCATCGCTGGGATTGGCTTTGGCCCGGCACCAGCGCTGGTCGACCAGATCGGTCTGTTCGAGCGTGAAGCCGAGTTGCGATCCAACAATGAGCCGCGCGTAATCTTGTAAACCGCCAAGCGACCAGGGTCGCTCGATGGGCGCGAGGGAAGCTAGTGCCAGCGCGTCCTGCTGCCAGCGCTGACCGTTGACGATTAGGCTGATCGAACAGCGTTTGTCTGAGATGACTGACATGTACCCCCCCGCTTAACAATTTCACTGGCATTATCAGCCAAATTTGAGTCTTGACAAAATAAGTCGGCATCGCAATCGACGCCGCCGCCGACATCCCCACTATCGGAGTTTTTGTAGTTTTTTACAAGGTGGAATTTTTAAACAACTTTTTGCTGAAACGTTTATTGAATAGGGGCTAGTGACGAGTATTGTCTATAGTCGACTATAGCGATTATTCGCAATTAGCCCCTTTGCAATGGTAATTCCAACGAAAAGCTGTTGATTTCGCATAGCGTAAAAGAGATAGTCACCACAAAAAATGTCATCGTCGGAAAAAGAAAAATACTGCCATGACTACTAGTGCGACACCGACTGCCGCAACGATTTTGACGCCTGTGCTCTTCGTTGCGTCGTTTTGATAGTCAAGCCCGCTTCCGCGTAGCTCTGCCATCGGGGCGGCAGGGGTTTTGGGTTTGGCCGACTCAGTCGGCG
>JBDSYI010000341.1:0-1585 GCA_039925745.1 Casimicrobium sp.
GCCCGCAGCCAGCGCCGCGTCGATTCCCTTGAGTACATCGGCAACCGGGAAATCCACGTCGTTCATCGCGCGAAACACCGCGTCGTCCATCGAGTCGAGGGAAACCGTGATGCGCTGCAAACCTGCGTTTTCCAGCGTTTTCGCTTGTCTGACTAGCGTAGAGCCGTTGGTGGTGAGCGTGAGATCGAGCGCCTTGCCGGACGGCGTATGAATCTTAGAAAGCATCTCGATCAGCGTCGGCAAATGGCGCCGCAGCGTGGGTTCTCCGCCCGTTAGGCGAAGTTTCTCAACGCCAAGCTCGGCGGCTATTTTTGAGAAACGTGTGATCTCTTCAAAGGTGAGCAATGCGTCATGCGGCAGAAATTTGTACCCAGGCCCGAAGACATCTTTCGGCATGCAGTACGTGCAGCGGAAATTGCATTTGTCGGTGACCGAGATGCGCAGATCGTGCAGGCGGCGTTGGCGCGGATCAATCAAGCGCGCTGCGGAGCGCACCCCGCTCAACGCGGCAATTGACAACGGCTGTGGCGAGCTCGGCGAGCGCGCGTCAAATAGCGGAATTACCTTGTTCGGCGCACGCGCTTTGGTTGTTGAGGGCTCACCCATGCTTGTTACTAATCGTTGTCACTAATGATCGAAGCCTTGCATTCTGCTAGATTCAGAAGGTGAGTGCGAATCAGAGTTTTAGTCCCGACACGCTTGGCGTCAATACCCCCACACCGCTTGTGGACGCGTGGACGGCGAGTGTGAATTTTCGGAAGCGCCCCGTAAACAGCCGCTGGGCTGACTTTGAGTGGGATACGGCGAGCGTTTGCGTCGCGGCAGATACGCCGATTGAGCGCGTCGGACCCACTGAGTGCGTGGTCGATGAAGAAGCGCAATGGCACTACGAGGGCGAACGGATCGAACTTCATCCCTCGGAAGGTGAGGGCTATTGGCTCAATCTCAATTCGCCAGGGCCGTGCATTTTTGTGATGTGGCGGCTGGAAGAGGGCGATGAAGTTCCGCGCCCCGCCGTCGTTACGGTGTCATACAACGAGGCCGGTCGTATGCTCGACGCGGGCGATCACGTTGACAACGTGCCAATGCCCGATGATCTGAAGTCCGCTTTGCTGGCCTATACCAATGCACACTACCAGCCCGAACCCAAAAAGAAAGTAAGACGCAACGATCCGTTCAAGGATGGCGCGTTTCGTCGTGAACCCGGCGCAGGTGCTGGACGTGGTTGATTTGAAACCAACGCAACCCGCAGAAGGCTTGTCGCTTTCGCGCTGGTCGCGGTTGAAACGCAGCGGCGGCGAGGCGGCGGTCACGCCCGTATCCGAGGTTGTGGCCGCCCCCGAAGCAGCCATCGACGCGTCGATGGCATTGTCTGCCGCCGAGACGGCAAACGCGGCCGAACTCAATTTGCCGCAGTTGTCTTCGATTTCACTCGCTGAAGATTTCACGCCATTCATGCAGGCCAAAGTGCCGCAAGCGCTAAAGCGTCAAGCGTTGAAAGCATTGTTCAAAGAACCGCATTTCAATGTGATGGACGGCCTAGACACTTACATCGACGATTACACGGTGTTTGAGCCGATCACGC
>JBDSYI010000342.1:0-10956 GCA_039925745.1 Casimicrobium sp.
GCGACGAATTCTGTCGCGATGCGAGTGACTTCGACGTCACTGGCGCGCTACCTCAGCCCGTCGTTGCCACGACCAGCGCCGGTCAGGCGAAGAAGGGCAACGTTGTCGTGCCACTCCGCATGACCCCCGAGTTGGCAATACAGGGCACGATCCCGACCGACGACGATAAACGCTGGGTGTACGAACTCAAATTCGACGGCTATCGACTATTGACACGAAGAGAGGGCGACAACGTACAACTGTTCACGAGAAACGGCCATGACTGGACGTCGCGGATGCCGAAAATCGCTGAAGCCGTCAAAGCGCTGCCTTTCAGTGACGGATGGCTAGATGGCGAGCTGGTGTATCTCGACGATGACGGCTCGCCCAATTTCAACGAATTGCCCGCTGCCATCGACAAAGATGATCCGCATCTTCGCTATTTTCTATTTGATGCGCTATGGCTCAACGGACAGGACATGCGTGGCACTACGTTAACGACGCGCTACGCTGCGTTGAGCTCATTATTGAAGGGTTACCCTGAATCACTGCTGCGATTGAGCGAGCAGTTCGCCGCATCGCCCAAATCGTTGCTTGCGTCAGCCTGCAAAATGGGACTCGAAGGTTTGGTCGCCAAACGCAAGGACTCGACTTATACGGGACAACGAAGCGGCAACTGGATCAAACTCAAATGCAGCGCGCGGCAAGAGTTTGTCGTGATCGGGTTTGTACCGAGTGCAGAGCCGGGGCGCTACTTCAAAAGCCTGCTGGTGGCGGAGCACGACACAAGCGGTGCACTTGTGTATGCAGGCAACGTTGGCACCGGATTCACGCCGGATCAATCCAAACAGATTCATGCGCAACTCAGTGCTTCGGCACTCGGTGAACCGTTACTGACTGTTCCTGCGACGCTTCGTAAGGCGGGCCACTGGGTTGTGCCAGCGCTGGTTGTTGAGGTCAAGTTCGGTGCGCGTACGAAAGAGGGGCATCTGCGCCACGCGGTGTTTCGCGGGATACGTTTGGACAAATCAGCTGACGAGGTGATTCGTGAAATGCCATTGATTGCTTCAAAGAAATTTAGTGTTACTCACGCCGACCGCGTGGTCGATCCGTCGAGCGGGGCGACCAAGGGTGATATTGCGGATTACTACGCACTTGCGCAAGCGTTGCTGTTGAAGGCGCTCAAGGATCGACCGTGTGCGTTGGTGCGGGCACCGAGCGGGCTCACCGGCACTGTCTTCTTCCAAAAGCATAGCGAAGCGTTCAATGTGGTGGCCGCGAAGGTGCTAACTGCCCAGTCAGGTCCCAACGGGGGTGCCGTCACTGTGGTCAGTTCGTTCGCTGCGCTGGGGGCGTGCGTGCAAAACAATGCGATTGAATTTCATACGGTCAACGCACGACTACCGCTTTCTGAAAAACCTGACCGCATCATCTTTGACTTGGACCCCGGCGACGGCGTCGCTTGGTTGATGATTCAGGAAGCTGCGGTGTTACTGAAGTCGTTGTTAGATGAGCTCGGGCTTCCGGCTTTCTTGAAGACCAGCGGCGGTAAGGGGTTGCACGTCGTGGTGCCGATTATGCGCCGCTACTCGTGGGCACAAACCAAGGCGTTTAGCGGTGGCTTAGTGCGCCACCTCGCGCAGGTAGCGCCCAGCCGCTTCGTTGCCAAAATTGGTCCGAAGAATCGCGTAGGCAAAATTTATGTCGACTATTTACGAAATGGTTCGGGCGCAACCACGGCTGCTGCATGGACGCTTCGGGCGCGGCAAGGTTTGCCTGTTTCAGTACCCATTAGTTGGGATGAGTTAGATACCGTATCGTCGAGTGATCGGTGGACGATACGAAATGTGGCCGCTCGCCTGCGCGATGTGGGCGATGAGCCTTGGAAGCACTACGGAGCCCCCATTTGCTCGCTTGGTGAAGCGGCGAAGCGGCTGGGAATTCAGATCAAAAACTGACACCGACCAGCAGTACGAGGCGGCACCCCTTTCGAGTTAAGACGACTAACAACTACGCACAATCATACTGCCACTATCAACCACTGAAATGTAGGATCCTGCATACTTTCCCCGGTCACGCTGTGTGCCATTTAGTTGACTGTTAGCCGTTGTGCTGATCTCCAATGCTCGCTTTTGTGGATCGTTCCCCGCGAGAGCCGATCAACCAGGGTGCAATCAAAACTCCTCCGGGCACTAGCACTAGCACGACGACTGCAACCACCGTCCGCGGAGTCCAGCGAATTGAAGATAAAAGCTCTTTCGCGCGTACGTACATATTTCCATTTCCATTTTGCATGTTGAGGATTTTGCACGGCATTTGGATCGAATCTATCGGCCTACTTCGCCCGGCTACGTAGGAAGACGCGCTACATTTCAGGCGCGGTGCGCCGAAGAATGCAGATGGAGTATGGACACCCTCGTTGAGCACCCGTATCCACTTCGTCTTGCGAGACGACCCCGTCGCCTGTCAAATGTTTCTGGTGCCCGCATCACCGTCGGCAGGTGTCCTCCTTATGCTTTTCGAGCAAGAGCAATGAAGTGAGGGGCCGAGCGCGAAACGGATTTTCCATTGCTCGCACTTTCAGAATGATTCTTCGCTGGGGTCGGTTTTGGTTGCCCTTCGCACGTCTCTTAGCGTTTCGCCCGTTCTATTAAAAGATTTGGTGGACTACAGAGCCCCACCCCTGTAAGCCGTCCCCTACAAAATGATGAGGGCACGTCTGAATGTCGCTCTATTCCTGCGGAACTAAATTTGCTGTGTCGCGATACGGCGATATTTTTTGGAGATAGCCATGAATACAGATCAAGCAGCAGGTAACTGGAAGCAATTTACTGGCAAGATTAAGGAGCAGTGGGGCAAGCTCACCAACGATGATCTAGACATCGTCGCGGGAAAGCGGGACCAACTATTGGGCAAGATTCAAGAGCGTCACGGCATCGCGAAGGATGCAGCGGAGACCCAACTTAAAGACTGGGAAAAGCGTAACTCCGATTTCCGCTGGTAATCGTCTACGTGAGGCAGCAGCACCGCGCTCGTGATTGTTGCATTTGGCCGAGAGAACTGTCCCTGCCATGCAGGACAGTAACAGGGCCAAACATCCCTAAGCATGTGATCAACGCACGTTGATCATGCCGAAATTCTTTAAATCATTTGTTCAAAATCAAGGAGTACATCATGAGCTTTATCGCTTGGTTAGTGGTCGGCGGCTTGGTCGGCTGGGTGGCCAGTATGATCATGAAAACCGATGGTAGTCAGGGCATTGTTCTTAACATCGTGGTTGGTATCGTTGGTGCGTTTCTCGCGGGGTTTTTCATCTCCCCACTGGTCGGAATTCCGACTATCAATGACGGTGCTTTGAATATCGGCTCGCTACTGGTATCCCTGGTTGGTGCCATACTTTTGATCGCAATCGTAAAGATGGTCCGACGAACCGCTTAGATAGTCACCCGCAGAGGTTGGGCATTATCCGACCGAGGTAGGGGAGACGGTTTTCGCGCGCACGTATTTGCAGAGTCATCCCCTACCGCTTTCTTAAACGCGGCTTCCAGAGCGATCACAGTGATTGGCGTATCGCCCCGATGACGATGTCGCGCGAGGTCAAATTGCGATCAAATCCAGCAGTCCCGATGTTTCGTTTCCTTCAATAAATGTGCACAGAGCGTTTATCCGCCATACAAGGTGCCCGCAAATGTCTCACCAACAGCGCCTAACACGGCGCCGAGCCAACTTTGCGGAAATCCCGGCGTATGACGAATCAACGGCGCTGGCTCTGACAACAGGCTACCAATCGTGCTCGCGCATCGCTGTCGAATGGGTCGAAGGAGCGCAGTACTTATCAAGCCTCGGCAAACCGGACTTTCTTTAGAAGACGGTGCGCCCGACGAAAGTGTATTTCGATCAAGCACTCGCCATTCGTTCGGCCCAGCGGACGTCAGCTGGCCCACCAAACCTACCAATCAATTGATTGCAAACGATCGCGTTGTCAAAGCCGTGCGGGTTGCTGCACACACGACTCTTGTAGTCCGCAGGCGGATGGGAATCGGTGGGTAACTAGCACTAAGTGACACACACCGACATCATTTTTCAAGATCGCAGCGAGACGACTGTATGGTGCCAATTTACAAGGATTATTCAGAATTCCAGTGGAGTAATTCGCGGCCGATCTGATGCCGTCGTCGACGGCTACGATCATTGCAGCCGTGTGCTGAAAGCTTCCACGCTTTCGCAACTTGAAATCCGAGTCCGAAAGCATCCTGAATAGCCGATGAGATTGAGCAATTCTCTGGTCACCTCTACGCTAGTGCTGGAATCCCAACCATGCCATTCGAAATGGAAAACAAATCGACCTCGTTGAACACATCGCGAATTTACGAATATGTCGTTCTCTTCTACTGTGCGCGCACCATGCAGCGAGCGCTGCACCGGGCGATGCATTCTCTACAGTTCTCTGATCAAAGCTTGCCCCGGTTAATACCGACGGCGAATGTCGAGGCCGCCTGCTTTGCGGCACTAAACTTTGCGACGCAAGAACAGTGAATGCACTGATGCATCAGCAGCTCGTGGCCGCATTCTTCAGGGAGAAGTGGCCAAGCTACTGCAACGTAGAAATGGGCGCCAAAAGTGCATCCACATCCGCCACCGTCAACCCAGTCAACGCATTCCCCTCACCCTCCAGCAACGCCGAAGCCAACTCCCGCTTGCGCGCCAGCATGTCCAGCATCCGCTCCTCCAGCGTTCCCTTGGCTACGAGTTTGGTGACGATCACAGGTTTGTCTTGGCCCATACGATGCGCGCGCGCGGTGGCTTGCGCTTCGACGGCAGGGTTCCACCACGGGTCGTAGTGGATGATCGTGTCGGCGGCGGTGAGGTTGAGCCCCACGCCACCGGCTTTGAGACTTAGCAAAAACACGCGGGTTTTGCCCTCCTGAAAATCGGCAATCGGGGTGTCGCGATCGTTGGTGTCGCCGGTCAACAACGAGAAGGCGATGCCCTTTGCATTGAGCATTTCGGCGATGAGCGCGAGCATGCTGGTGAACTGGGAAAAGATGAGCATGCTGCGGCCTTCTTCCATGAGTTCGGGCACGTGTGTGCCGAGCCATTCGAGCTTGGCGGAGCCAGCGGTCGCGATGTGTTTCTTCGCGCCGGGAAGCTTGACCAGCCGTGGGTCGCAGCAGACTTGCCGGAGCTTCAACAACGCATCGAGAATGTGAATGGTGCTGTTCTTCAAGCCCTTCTTATCGATAACTTTGCGGATGTCATCGTGTATGGCGGTTCGCAGCGATTCGTACATGTCGGCCTGCGCGGTTTCGAGTTCGATCCAGCGCGTGTACTCAGTTTTTGGTGGCAATTCAGTGAGCACCTGATCGCGACCACGGCGCAGGATGAAAGCGCGGATTCGGGCCTTCAACTTCTTCATCTGTTCGCTGTCGGCGCGCTGCTCAATCGGGTGGCGGAAGATGCGGTTGAAGCCGTCGAGGTCGCCGAGCAGACCCGGAATCAGCACGTTGTAGATCGCCCACAATTCCCCGAGATGGTTCTCCATCGGCGTGCCGGTGAGCGCAATGCGCTGATGCGCTTTGAGCGATTGCGCAGACTGGTAGGTTTTTGCCTTCGCGTTTTTAAGCGTTTGCGCTTCGTCAAAAACGACCACATCCCATTCGATGTCGGCGAGCATTTTTTCATCGCGTTGCAGGAGCGGGTAGCTCGTTAGCACGATGTCGGCACCGACAAACGCTTTGGCGTTCGAGCTACGCTCCGCGCCGTGGTGGCGATGAATTTTTAGTGTCGGGGCGAAGCGTTCGGCCTCGCGTTGCCAATTGGAGAGTACTGACGTGGGCGCGATGATCAGGTGCGGTTTACGCGTCACCGGTACAACGACTGCCTCAGTTCGAACGGGCATCGGCAGACTGCGCAACCGATGCAAATGCGCCAGCGTCTGAACCGTTTTACCCAGCCCCATGTCGTCGGCCAGAATGCCACCCATACCCAGCTCATGCAAGTGCGTCAGCCACGCCAAACCATGATTTTGGTAGGGCCGCAGCGTTGCACTAAAGCCACTCGCAACGGCAGTCGGAACCAGCTCCGACCCGCTGCGCAACCGCTCACGCATCGACAGCCAGGCCGGATGGTTGCGGCCAAAATATTGAACGGTGTCATTCGGTAAATCGGGCATCAGCGCGGCTTGCAGCATGCTGATTTCGCCGACCGTGCCGCCCTGAAACCATTCGAACACGGGTGTCAAAATCGCGGCGATGCGATCGCCGGGAATGCGCACCACCTGAGACGTTTTCACGCGATCCGGAACGGGAACAGAAAGCAGGACGTACTCGACCGTTGGCAGCGCCTTAAGCCATTGTTCGGGATCGCTCTGCGCCGCAATCAGTTTGGCAAGCGCCGGAGCCATGTCAACGCGCTTGCCATCGACATCAACGCCCAACGACAGGCGGAACCAACCATTTTCGTTGCCAGGAGATAACTCCAGCGACGGCTCGGGAATGTCCTCCATCGAGATTGGAAAACCGGTTTCGATTTCAATCGCGAAACCCGCCATTTGTGCATCCGCCAACACAGCGGGGCCGCGACCCGACCAGTCGTGATCGGGCAAGCCCCACAACGATTCGCGCAGTGCCTTGATGTCGCGCGCATAGGCCAGTGAGGGCTCGATGCGATCCGCGAGATACAAGAGGCGCGGCATGCGCATTTCCCATCGCGATTCGACGCGCACGTTGCGCAGGCGCTGACTCAATACTTCGCGGCCAACGCGCTCTTGCTCGACTGCATGTTCGAGACCGTTTCGTTGATAGGGCAAAAGCTTGCCGTCCGGGTAGCGGAATAACAGTTGCACCGCCGGGAACACGCGGCTTTGCAGGCTTGAGTTACGACCCCAGCCGACTGACACGTCGAACTCGACGAGTGCGAAACGCAGCACCGGCGAAGGCACCGGAAGCGGTGCTTCAACATCGCTCACCGTCGGGCACCGTGGAATCGCACGGAAGTCCGGAAGCTCTCGCAGGGCATCGGCGACGAACGCCCATGCACTGGTGTCATCGGCTTTGAGTGGTGGCAGCGCGACGAGCCTGGCCAGTGTCATCGCGCTGACTTCGGTTTGCAGTGGGCGCAGCACGTTATGCAGCGTATCGATCACCAGCGGAGGGTCAAGTGCAATGATGGGCAGCGTTGATTCGGGGTCGCGAGCTGTCGTTTTGGCGCGCAGCGCAATACGCGTGCCGAGCGGAGTTTCAACGGTGTCCCACGCAAGCATCATCGGTTCGGCGCTGGCCTGAGTCAATGTGTCGGCAAGCGTCGGCACGTCTGCGGACTTCAGCGCTTTGGTTCGCGCTTCGGTGTCGGTGAAGCCGATAGGCGCGATCCACATGCGCTCCGTTTCGAGCGCCATCTTCAATAGCTGCGTTCCAATCACGCCGTTTAATTGCAATATGGGGCGTGAAGACTGCAAGCCAATCGTCGCTGCCAGCATGCGCAGAATCGGCTCGTCTTCCGGTGCGACGTAGCTTGGTGTGGCGTGGTTGTGATTGATCCAACTCAGGGAGGCTGCCTGCACGTTGAGTTTGGTCTCGCCGCCCTTCATTTTGCGCGCTTTGGCGATGGTGATTTCACCGCGTTCGGTGAGCAGGTAGGCGACGAAATCAGCGGCTGGTTTTGCTTCGGCGGATGCGCCTTTTTCTCCGGGAATGGGTTGATCGAAACCAGCGCGTAGCCAGAGCGACAGGTCCGGCGAAAGGCCGGTGCGCAACGTGGTCGAAGCGGGACCGTCTGGCGCGACTGTGGGCGGCGGTGCATACGAGGACGCGCCTTCGCCGATTTCGTCTGCTTGCACGCCGGTCAAGGTGCCAGTACGTTGTGGCTGCATCGTCGTCCACAGGTAGGCGAGACCGGCGCCGTGCTTGCAATTGAAGTGAACGGGGCAGGTGCATTCCGCGGCAAAAATATCAATACCGAATTCGAAGAATTCCATCTCGACCGTGGTCGTGTACGGCTCGCTCTCAGTGCCTTTGACGGACGCGACCAGATGCCACACGCGCTCTTCATCCATCTGCGCGGACGTAATTTGGATGCGCTTGTCGGTGACGTAACTAATGCCGCGACGAAAGCCCTGCTCGCCGAATTCTTTTTCGATATCGATGCGGGCGGATTGCAGGTCAAGAGCTTCGCGCTTGGCGCGGGTGGTGGATTGCGTCACGCTTTAGTGCGCCTCATCCCAGTTGGCGCCGACGCCGACATCGGCGACTAACGGCACGCGGAGCTTCGCCACTCCGGTCATCTTTTCAGCCACTTCCACCCGAACTCGATCCAATTCATCCTCCGGAACTTCCAGTACCAATTCATCGTGCACTTGCATGATGAGTTTGGAACGTAGGCCGGACGTTGCAAGCCATTCATCAACCGCAATCATGGCGAGTTTGATCAGATCTGCTGCCGTGCCCTGCATCGGCGCATTGATCGCCGCCCGTTCGGCCCCGGCACGGCGCGGGCCGTTGCCGCCGTTAATATCGGTGAGCGTCAGGCGGCGCCCGAACACTGTTTCAACGTAGCCGTTGGCGCGGGCGGATTCGCGCGTCGCCTGCATGTATTCAGCGACGCCGGGGTAGCGCGCGAAATATTTGTCGATGAACTGCTGCGCGGCGTTGCGCTCGATGCCGAGCTGCGAGGCGAGCCCAAATGCGCCCATGCCGTAAATCAAACCGAAATTCACGGCCTTGGTATAGCGGCGTTGTTCGCTGGTGATCTCCTCAATCGGGAGACTGAAGATGTCAGCCGCAGTGGCTTTGTGAATATCGAGGCCTTTGGCGAACGCATCGAGCAGCGACGGATCTTGCGAGATGTGCGCCATGATGCGCAGCTCGATTTGCGAATAGTCGGCGGACACGATCACACTACCCGGCGGTGCGATGAAGGCCTTGCGAATCTCGCGGCCCTGCGGCGTGCGCACGGGGATGTTTTGCAGATTGGGGTCGTTGCTCGACAGTCGGCCAGTGATCGCTGTTGCTTGCCCGTAGTTGGTGTGAACGCGGCCCGTATTCGGGTTCACCATTTTTGGGAGTTTGTCGGTGTAGGTGCTCTTTAGTTTTGATAGTGAACGATGTTCGAGCAGGAGTTTGGGCAGCGGAAAATCTTCTGCTAGTTCGCTTAGGACTTCCTCGTCGGTTGAGGGTTGGCCCGTAGCCGTTTTGCGCTTGATGGGCATGCCGAGTTTGCCGAAAAGGATTTCTCCAAGCTGTTTCGGCGAACCGAGATTGAACGGTTGCCCTGCGAGTTCATAAGCCTTTTGTTCCAGCGCATTGACCTGCAATCCGAGTTCGTGCGATTGCTTTTGTAACAACGTAGCGTCGATGAGCACGCCGTTGCGCTCGATCCGCACGAGCACCTCACGAGTCGGTAATTCAATCGATTCGTAGATATATTTAAGCTTGTCGTCCTGCGCGACCTGTGGCCAGATTTCGTGATGCAGTCGCAGCGTGACGTCGGAGTCTTCGGCGCTGTATTCACTCGCGGCTTCGATGCTGACTTCGTCGAAACCAATCTGCTTTGCGCCCTTACCCGCAACGTCTTCAAACTTGATGGTTTTCTCGCCGAGAAAGCGCAAGGCCATCGAGTCCATATCGTGTGGTTTATGGCTTTCCAGCACGTAGTCTTCGAGCAGTGTGTCGTGCGCTATGCCGCGCACTTGAATATTGTGATTCAGCAAAACGTGTTCATCGTATTTGGCGTTCTGTGCGAGCTTTAATTTGCTTGCATCTTCAAACCACGGTTTGAGTTTGGCGAGCGTCGCGGCGAACGGCAATTGCTCGGACACGCCGGGGTAGCGGTGCGCGAGCGGGATGTAGACGGCCTCGAATGGCGTCCATGCGAAGGAGAGGCCGACGATCCTGGCGAGCATCGGTTCGAGCGACGTGGTTTCGGTGTCGAAACAGGTTAGCGGCGAGGCGTTGAGCGCGGTGATGAGTTCGTCGAGATCAGGCTCGGTGAGGATGGTTTTGTATTGCCGCGGTTTCTTCTCTGCTGTCATCCTGAGCGTTAGCGAAGGATCAGGTTTGTTCAGCAGCGTTGTTTGTTCGTGCGGAGCGGTCTCGTGTGCAACCTGATCCTTCGCGTTGCTCAGGATGACAGGAGTTTGCCGCACCTCATTGGCCATGCCTTTGAACTCGAACCGTTCAAAGTAACCGAGTAAAGCGGTGTTATCCGCAGGCGCAAACGTGAGCGAATCGGGTGCATACGCGAGCGCCAAATCACACTTCACCGTAAGCAGTTGCTTCGCCTTGGGCAACCAGTCGAGCGCGTTGCGCAGGTTCTCGCCCACCACGCCGGTGATCTTGTCTGCGTTCTCCACAATCGCGTCGAGAGTTCCGTGCTCAGTCAGCCATTTCACCGCAGTTTTGGGCCCCACTTTTGGCACGCCGGGCACATTGTCGACGGTGTCACCGATGAGCGTCAGGTAGTCAAGAATCTGCGAGGGTTTCACGCCGAATTTCGCAACGACACCGGCTTCGTCGAGCAGTTCGTTC
This sequence comes from Casimicrobium sp., assembly GCA_039925745.1. GTDB lineage: Bacteria > Pseudomonadota > Gammaproteobacteria > Burkholderiales > Casimicrobiaceae > Casimicrobium. Next base: position 10,503 of record JBDSYI010000342.1, read on the forward strand.
GACATGGTGTTTTTCAGCGTGATGAGCGGGCTCACCAGCTGCGCCAGGTCCTTGTCTCCGGTGGAAACCACGCATTCAATGTTTGCCGCTTCCGCCTGACGTGCCAGCGTGCCAATCACGTCATCTGCCTCCACACCGCTCTCAACAATCAGCGGCCATCCCTGTGCCTTGATGATTTCGTAGAGCGGTGCGATCTGCGGCCGCATGTCCTCGGGCATCGGCGAACGATTCGCTTTGTATTCGGGATACCAGTCATCGCGAAATGTTTTCCCCGGTGCATCGAAAATAACGCCCAGGTAATCAGGCTTTTCTTTGTCGACCAACAGTCGCAGCATTGAGAGCACCCCGCGAATCGCGCCCGTTGGCTCACCGGCTTTGGTGCGCAAGTCCGGCAGCGCGTGAAACGCGCGGTAGAGATATGATGAGCCGTCAACAAGAACGAGCTTTTTACGGG
>JBDSYI010000343.1:0-2641 GCA_039925745.1 Casimicrobium sp.
CAGGAGCCGTGCTGACGATACCTGACGGACATTTGGCTGGATCAACCAGATCTTTGCCGGAGTACGGCGACTCGGTGGTTCCGAAGAACATCTGGCTGAATGTCGGAACGCGGAAGCCCGTGTTGTAGGAGCCTCGGAACAGGATCTCAGGCGTCGGAACGAACCGGAACGTGAACTTTGGATTGGTCGTGCTTCCGAACCCGGTGTATTTGTCGTAGCGCACTGCGCCGGTCACTTCGAACGATTTGGTGATCGGCACCAGCACTTCGGTGTACACGGCCTTGACGTCTCGTTTTACCGGGAGCAGGCTGTTGACGGCATCAAACGGAGCGTTGAATACGTTGTTCTGCGTTGCGAGATCAGCTTCTTTGCCGTTGAATTGGTATTTCTCATTACGCACGTCAAAGCCAACGGCCATCATCACGTCGCCGGCTGGCAGCTTGAAGATCGGGCCCGACGCGGAGGCGTCTGCCGAATCGGTCGTGTATTTGCCGCCGTAAAGCACCGTGCCGTTAGCCGACGCGGCTGCTAGCGCGGTGAGCGCCTCGGGTGTTTGACTCTGACCGGCCAACAAGAACGGATTAAGCGTGCCCGACGCCAACAGTGGGACAAACTTATCGTTGAAATAGTAGCCACCGCCGAGCACAGAGCGTGTGTCGTTGGTCGCTTGCGAGAGTCCAAACTTATAGTCCCACGAACCGAGCGAGCCTTCGCCGCCGACCAGATAGCGATAGGTTTTGGATTCGGTTTCTATCTCGCGATTGCCACAAGGCATACAACGCCAGCGGTAGGCAATGCCCTGCCCACGGTTTTCCTCAATCGTGGGGAATAGCGAGACCAGGGCGTTAAAGACCTGGTTGTAGGAGCTGCCCGTGCTCGGGTAGAGCAAGTTACGCAATGGACTGGTGGCCGAAGTGCTGGTGGAAATCTGGTTCGGGGAGAACGATTTCCGTGACGTGACGTCCGAGCCCACGAATTCGCCGAACAGCGAGAGCGTGTCGTTCAACTTAAACGTGGCGCGAGCAACACCATTGGTTCGCTTGACCTCCTGCTGCAACACGGCGGCGCGTCCGGTGTCCCATGCGCAGCCCCATTTAGAAGCGGGTGACGCCCAAAGTAGCTCGTCGTAAGCTGCCATGCCGTCAATCGAGTTACAGCCCGCTTGACCAGGGAGGTCTAGCGGATTAATGCCGTTCATGGCCTGTGTTGTCCCGGGCTGCGTCGGGCCAAGCGAGTTGGTCAGGACGCCTGCAGCATTTCGCGACGCCAGAACTGTGCGCAATGTGCTCAACGTGAATACGGTCGCATACGGCGTACCGCGTGTATCGACCGACAGGCCACGGTTCGGCTGGAATGTGTTGACAAATGAGCGCTGATCGCCGCGCAACGCCTCGTTCTCGCTGTGCGAGATTGACCCCATCACGTTGAAGCCGTTTTTCGCCAGATCGCCGAATCCGCCCACCGCAGAAACGCGCGTGATATTGCCGCCACCACCTTCGGTCACGTCGGTGAATGCTGATACCGAAATGCCGGTGAAGTCCTTGCGCAGAATGAAGTTGATCACGCCGCCGATAGCGTCGGTGCCGTAAATGGCGGATGCGCCGTCCTTGAGAATTTCGACGCGTTCCACTGCGGCCATCGGAATCGAATTCAAATCGACCACGCCACCGTTCAGCCCGGCCATCGCAACGCGGCGACCGTTTAACAGCACGAGTGTTGCGTTCGAGCCTTGACCGCGCAGATTGGCCGCCGAAATGCCGTTGTTGCCGCGGGATGCGCCAGCACCGACGTCAGCATTACTGGCAAGGTTGTCCATGCCGTTGCCGTTTGCGCTCAACTGCGAAACCAACTGTTCGGCGCTGACGATACCAGCGCGTTCGATGTCCTGGCGCGAAATAATTTGTACCGGCAACGAGCCTTCGTTGGCGACTCGTTTGATGCTGGACCCGGTTATTTCTACTTTTTCGAGTTTCTGCGCATCGGTTGTCTGTGCCGACACTTGGCTTGCCACGCACAAAAGCGAGATGACTTGCGCCAGTTTTTTGAGTTTCACGTTGTGTACTCCCCGTCCATGTTTAATGGACTAAATGTTCAATTTAGTTGCCCGGTGAGTGCTGCGACGAAAGCGAATGTTTCTCAGCGCGCTGCGCTGGCTTTGTCGATATAAATGCGACCCGTGAAAGCGGCAAAAAACCGCAAATCAGCGTGACGCCTCACTCACTAAACTACCCCTGTTTCAATATTACGTTCGAAATACCTTGAATGCGAAATGCGCGTATCGGAATCCGCGTGTTTCCGGGTAAAGACGACAAAAATGCTACGCTGACTCCATGGTAAAGCTCAGATTGTTCTCTCATCGCGACGTCGTGAAGGCCTGTTCAAAAACGGTGCGCGAAAGTGTGTCGAGGGCGAAACGAGGTGTTCGGATTGCGGCGATTGGGTTTATCTGCGTTGCCGCTAGCGGTCTGAATATCGCGGTCGCTGCGCTGCCAATCGTGGTGACGGACGCGCTCACTAAAGCGGGCCTTCCGGCGGATTCGATTGGTTTGGTCGTCGAACGAGTCAGCGATCAGCGCGTGCTGTATTCACATCAAGCCGAGCGCAGCTTTCATACGGCCTCGACGATGAAGCTGCTGACAAC
>JBDSYI010000344.1:0-5592 GCA_039925745.1 Casimicrobium sp.
AGCCTCCTTGCGTGGATTTACCACGCGTCGTCGGCTCGCGCCTTGGCTGACAGCCGCTGGCAACGAAAATCGGCTCTCCGTGATGGAGATCGCAAAGTCCCCTCTCTCCTTGCGGGAGAGGGCTAAGGTGCGGGGTAAGGTGGCGTCAAGATTTACGTCTTTACGCCGCTTCGTCCGTCCTAAAGCATGACTCTCTGGCGAGCCCTCCGCCGCTTTCTTAAAGGCGACGGCATTATCTACTCCGGCTATCTGGCGTTTTTATCGCTTTTGGCTTTGTTGCCGGTGCTGGGCGTGCTGTTCTGGCTCTCACAACAAAGCTCGATCATCAAGACGGCCGAGGCGGCGTTCCGTGATTTCTTGTTTACCAATTTGTTTCCGCAGACGGCGCAGCAGGTGATCGCAGTGGTCGACAAGTTGCGAGCTAACGCGAAAGGTTTGGGTATGACGGGTGTTGCCATCATCGCCGGAGACCTGCTTTTGAAAGCGTTGGCTCTTAACGCAGCAATGGATCGAATCTGGGGTTCGGCGCGGCGCAACCTTTGGGGATTTGTGCGAGGAGCGTTTGTAGTGCTTCTGCTGGTTCCGATCGTAGTGGCTGCGCTGGTCTGGGTGATTCGTCTTTCTGAAAAAGCTTGCATCGCTTTGATGCCCTCCGTGACTGAAACGATCCAGAGTGTTTTCGACCCTATCGAAATCGGCGTCCCGCTCGTTGCCGCGCTGACGCTCATCTATCGTTGGGTCCCAGCTCGCTTGAACGCATGGAAGTCGCCGTTGGCTTCAGCCGTGTTGGTCACTGCCTTAATCGAAGTTGCGCGATATCTCATCGCCAATTATTTCGCGCAATTGCAGCAATTGAAATCGTTGTACGGCGCCTTCATCGCATTCCCCATTTTGCTGGTGACAGTCTTTGTGACCTGGTCGCTGGTGCTTTATGGGGCAGCGTTAGTCGCCGAAGGGTTTGGCAGCAAGTTACGCTGGTTATCGAATGCACCGAATGCCAAACCAGCCAAGGCAGTGAATTCAGGTAAAGCGAAACCCGGAAAAAACTAGCTCAGCGCTTTGTACCCCGGAAGCTTCGCAGCGTGTGCGCGCACCATTGCCAATAGCGCAAGTACATGTGGATGGTTCTCCGTTTCGGCGCGGCCCGCGAGTCGATATATCTCAACCGTGAGCGGTACAAAATGCAGCTTGAACTGCGAAGCGGCGGCACGTAAACCCAGTCCCACATTGGCCGCACCTGCGGCAATGGTCGCCGCTACGGCCTGATGAGTGAATTCCTCGTGCTCATAACCAGAAATGCGGGTGAAGGCGACACCCGCCTCGGCGAGCAGCGAGTCCAGCAGCAAGCGCGTGCCTGATCCGCGCTGACGGTTGACAAATCTGACGTCGCCTCTCGCCAGGTCAGCAATCGACGATACTTTTCCTTTTAATCTCGGGGAGACGATAAGGCCTTGCTCGCGCTGCATCAGCGCCACACTCCAGAACTCTGTGCTTTCTTCGACGTTAGCCCAAAGAGGTGATTCCGCCCGCCCATCACTTCGGTTCGCCGCGGGCGCCATGTGGTGATATCCCGCCAAATCAGTGTCGCCTCTCAACAATGTGCGAACGCAGTCCACACTACCGCCGCTCCTCATGTGAATAGTGTCTCCAAATTTTTGTGCCTTTGCGCTCGCGGTGGTCGGCGAGGATCGTGAGAAGGCCTGCGCTATCGCAAAATCGTGGCTCGCCATCAGCCGCAGCCGCGCCTCATCACGCAACGATTGCATCAGGTCCGCCGCAAACCGGTCCACATGAGCTTTGGCGGGGGGCGTAAACAATTCATCGTGCGTTTCCAGCACCGCAAGAACAGTGCGGCCTTTGCTGGTCAAGCTGGTCCCGCGTCCGCGTGACTTGCCTATTAGCTTGCAACCGAGCGCAGCATCAAAGCTGAGCAACCGCCCCCACAGCGTTCGATAAGTGACACCCATGGCTTGCGCGGCTTGCGTGATCGATTGGGTGTCGGCCACAGTGCGCAGGCTGCGGGCCAGATCGCCCAGATTCACTCTTGCGGTACCTATTGAGGCCACAGCCTCGGTCGAAAATGTGATGGTTAAGGCCGGTTGTCTGATCATTTAAACGTTACTCACACCAGATGCACTTTATGTAGCTTATTACATATTAAATAATCGTTCCAGAAATCGCCAAAATACGATATGGATTTGCCTGATGAAAAGCGACGACAATGAATGTGTACGACACTAGATGTGACTCACAGTTCGCACACCATTCTGTGGCTCTGATCGTTGTTGACGTTGCTGCCACCACGTTGGGTTCGAGAGTGCAGTCGGCGTGGATATGGGTGTCGACAGCAATCTCCCCGGTACTTGCGCCGGTAGAGAGCGCGACGTGAGTCTTTTCGTTGATTCGGTCAACGCAGCGGGTTCATTGCTACTTTCAGGCGACTCGACGCTGCTTGAAATCACAGTGTTGTCATTGCGGGTGAGCGCTACGGCAACTCTGATCGCCGCGTTGATCGGAATGCCGCTCGGTGCATGGGCTGCATTGACAGAGAGCCGCTTACGAACCCCGATTGTCGTTGTGCTAAACGCATCGATGGGCTTGCCGCCGGTGGTGATTGGACTAATCGTCTATCTGTTGCTGTCGCGCAGTGGCCCCATGGGGCTATTCGGTTGGCTGTTTACGCCTACTGGCATGGTGATGGCGCAAACGATTCTCATCACGCCGATCATTGCCGCGCTCGCGCGACAAACCATCGAGGATGCGCATGGGCCCTTGCGTGACTGGTTCACGTCACTGGGATTGAACGCATGGCAGCGCATTCTCACGTTGTTGTTCGAAGCGCGCTTCTCACTAGCGGTTGTGCTGCTTGCGGGATTTGGCCGTGCCATTGCCGAAGTCGGTGCAGTGATGATGGTGGGCGGCAATATCGCTGGATCGACTCGCGTGATGACGACGACGATTGCGCTGGAGACATCGAAGGGCGATCTCCCGCTCGCGCTGGCACTCGGGCTCCTGCTCGTCACGCTAGTGCTGATTGTCAACGGCTTTGCGCAGACCTTCAAGGCGAGAATGGAGCGGCGCAATGCTTGAAGTGAAATTGCGTTTCACCCAGCCTGGCGCACTGGTGAGAATTAACCGGGCTTCGGTAATCGTGGATGGTAAAGCACTGCTCTCAGAGATCAATCTCACGATTTTTGAAGGCGAAAGCGTAGTTGTGCTGGGTGCCAACGGCGCAGGTAAATCGACGCTTCTGAAGCTTTGCAATTCGCTCATTTCACCGAGTGTTGGCAGTGTGCAAACGCCGCCGTTGCACGAGCAGTCGCTAATCTTTCAAAGACCGGCATTGCTCCAACGCAGCGTGCTGGACAACGTGCGCTATGTTCTGTCGGTTCGGGGCGTTGCGGAGCCTGCATGTACCGAACAGGCGCAACGTGCGCTCGCCGCCTGTAACTTGAGCGCGAACGCAAATCAGTCAGCGCGAACGCTCTCGGGCGGTGAGCAGCAGCGCCTGGCGCTCGCGCGCTCTTGGGCCTGTGAGCCCCGCCTCATGCTGGCAGACGAACCGACTGCGAATCTCGCACCGAGCGCAGTGCGCGATGTTGAGAGCTTGTTGCACACGGTTCAGTCCGGGGGAACCACTTTGGTACTCACCACGCACAACGTCGCACAGGCAAAGCGCATCGCTCGCAGAATCATTTTCCTGGACAACGGAAAGATTGTTGAAGACCGCCTCGCCACTGAATTTTTTGTGTCACCTCATTCCGCTGCTGCGCGGACTTACCTCGAAGGAGAATCTTTATGAAGCCAATTTCTCACCTAGTCGCGCTCGCGCTTTCCGCAATCTCACTGGCTGCGCTCATGCCGACCGCAGTAGCCGCACAGGAGACGACAATCACCGTGGCATCGACGACGTCAACTGAGCAGTCAGGCTTGTTCGGTTATCTGCTTCCGCACGTACAGAAGGCCACAGGAATCGCGGTAAAGGTTGTGGCGTTGGGAACGGGGCAGGCGCTCGACGTTGGTCGTCGTGGCGACGCGGACGTCGTTTTCGTGCACGATAAGGTTGCCGAAGAAAGATTTATTGCTGAAGGCGCGGGGGTTGAGCGCATTCCCGTCATGTACAACGACTTCGTTCTGATTGGGCCGGCTGACGACCCAGCCAAAGCGGCAGGCAAAGACATTGTTGCGGGACTTAAAGCGGTGTATACCCACAAATCAGCATTCGTCTCGCGTGGTGACAAGAGCGGTACTCACGCTGCGGAGTTGCGCTACTGGAAAATGGCGAGCCTTGATCCAGCCACAGAAAAGCAGACGTGGTATCGCGACACCGGCTCTGGCATGGGCCCAGCGCTCAACACGGCCGCAGCGATGAACGCCTATATCCTCGCCGATCGTGGCACCTGGTTGTCATTCAAAAATCGTCAAAATCTGAAAATCATCGTAGAAGGCGACGCCAAACTATTCAACCAATATGGTGTGATTCTTGTGAATCCCAAAAAACATCCAAACGTGAAGGTTGAGGCGGGACAAAAATTCATCAACTGGTTGGTGAGCGCCGAAGGGCAGGCCACGATTGCGGGTTACAAAATCGGCGGCGAGCAGTTGTTTTTTCCGAACGCAGCGAAGAAGTAAACCTTGAAGTGTGGGAGCGGTTTCACCGCGAACTGTCGCGTGAATAGACATTCGCTTTAGGACCGCTGCCGCAAAACGATGATCGCATTGCGGCAGCACCATTGGTGTTGCAAAGCGATACCGAACAGGTTCCTGGAGATTTTGATTCAGGCTAGGGCAGAATCCACGCACTAAGTAAATGCGGGGTCACCATGTCTGAACACAGCTCGGAACACAGTCAATTTGCCTTGCTCGGCGAGCGCCGCTTCGCGCCATTCTTCGGGACGCAGTTTTTGGGCGCAATGAACGATAACGTGTTCAAGAATGGCATGATTATTTTCATGGCGTTCGGCGGAATGACCTTGGCGGGCATGGATTCGAATCTTCTGGTAAACGCGGCGGGCGCGGTGTTCATCCTGCCGTTTGTGCTTTTCTCGGCGTTTGCCGGCCAGCTTGCGGATAAGTACGAAAAGACCCGCGTGATTCGCGGCGTGAAGGTTTTTGAGATCGTGGTGATGGCGCTGTCGGCCGTTGGGTTCGTGACGGCAAACCTCGGCATCCTGTTCGTCTGCCTATTCGCAATGGGTTTGCACTCAACGCTGTTTGGCCCGGTGAAGTACGCGATCATGCCGCAGGCCTTGCGTAGTGACGAACTCGTAGGTGGCAATGCGTTAGTCGAATCAGGCACATTTGTGGCAATTCTGGTGGGTACGATTGTCGGCGGCGTGGTGGTGGCGTTGAAGCCGAGCGGGCCGACGTACGTTGCCGCCGTGACGATTATCGTGGCCGTCATTGGTTACCTCGTCAGCCGCAGCATTCCTGCCGCCGCCGCAACCGATCCTACGCTCAAACTAAATTGGAACCCATTTACCGAAACAGCGAATAACCTGCGTTTGGCAGCGAAAAACATTGTTGTCTGGCGATCAATGTTGGGCATTTCCTGGCTGTGGTTTTATGGCGCAATGCTTCTCAATCAGTTCG
>JBDSYI010000345.1:0-8619 GCA_039925745.1 Casimicrobium sp.
GCGCATCTGCCATATTGGGCACATAACCGTCGACGCTTTGCTCAGGCACCTGCCGCAGCAACGACTGGTTGCGGGCAAACGTTTCGAGAAAACCAATCGCGTCCACCGCATTCTCTGCGCTCAGAAATTGCGCAATGCGCGCCTGATCCAGCATCACTCTCGCTGGCTGTACGCTAGCGCCACCGCCCAACACAACAAGCAATGTTTTGCGTGCATGCTTGGCGACCGTGGCAGCGTCAATCACGACCGCAGCCATTTCCTTCGCGCCCATGATCGCTTGCGGCGAAAACAAGACGATAACGACGTCAACACCTTCGTCGGCAAGCACGGCGTTGATGGCGATTTTGTAGCGCTCGGCGGTTGCATCACCCGCGACATCGAGCGGATTTCCGACGTGTGCATGTGCGGGCAGTGCGGCGCGCAGTAACGCTTTTGTAGCCTCTGAAAGCGACGCCATGGCGAGCTGCTGTGCGCGTACGGCGTCAGCAGCGACCAACCCCGGTCCGCGTCCGTTGGTGATGGTAACTACCCGTTGTTGCGAGCGGTTGTGTTCGCCAGCGAGCAGTCTGGCAGCGCTCACCATTTGCGTCGCGGTTTGTACGCGCACCGCACCGGCTCGCGCAATCGCCGCTTCGAACACGCGATCATGCTGCGCCAGCACGGTTGCATGCGTGCCATCGGGCGCACGGTACAAATCCGCACGATCCGCCTTCAAAACGATCACCGGCTTCATGCGTGATATCTGACGCACGCCCGACATGAAGGAAGCGGCGTTCTTCACCTCCTCGATGTAGAGCAAAACGTCCGCTGTGTGCGCATCAAATGCGAAGAAATCGAGCAGTTCGCCGAAATCCAGATCAAACGAAGTTCCGAGCGACAACAGGCTGGAAAAACCAATCGACGAGCCAGCCGCGAAGTCGCGCAGGATTGAAAGCCAGGCCCCCGATTGCGACAGCACCGCAAGTGAACCCGGTGCAGGCATGGTGTCGACATCAGTCATCGCCGAAGCATCGAGCGCCACGCGAGGACGCACCAATCCGCGCGCACCCGGGCCGACGAGGCGGACGCGCGATTCGAAGGCAACCTTTTGCAGCTCTGCGGCCGCCGCAAGCGCGTCTTTACCGCCGTCTGCTTCAAAGCCCAGCGACAAAATCAACGCATACTGACAGCCGCTGGCACCGCATTCGCGAATAATTTTGGCGCAGGCTGCTGCTGGAGCTGTGATCAGTGCGAGGTCCACACGCTCAGGCAAATCAGTCATTCGGGCGAAGCACGGTTCGCCAAACATTTTCTTATGCTTTGGGTTGACTGCGTAAATGTGCCCGGCGTACGGATGTGCGTGCAGGCGCTTCCAGAGCGCGAGACCTAGACTGCCAGCGCGCTCAGACGCGCCCACCACCGCGATGGACTGCGGTTCGAAAAGTCGGGAAAGTTTATGTTGTGCCACGCGTCGATTCTACGACGCGAAAATGGAGCAAGTATTTCAGGCGGTTAGGTCAGATTCTGCGCGATGCGCCACAGTCCGCGCGCAGTTGCCACTGCCGAATCCAGCGCATTCACTTTCACGCCGAACGCTTCGCCAGCCCGTTCATACCAGGGCACCAACGCATCACTCGCCAGCAATGCGATTTCCTGAGTCTCCGGGTACATCGATAGGGCTGCTGCAAACTCGCAACCCAGCAACCATCCGGACAGCACTGTGCTGATCTGCTCCGGCGTCTTGGTGCCGGTCACTACCGCTGCCCGCATGACGAACAAATCATGCAGCCACGACGCCGCTCCACTGCGTGCGTAGCTCAGACCAAGATGAAACGATTGCCCGTCGTCCAGCGTCGGTGCGGTGTTAAGCGCTTTGCCGACCGAACTGTTATCACGAATCAGCGCATGCATCTCACCGGTAAAAAACGTGGCGAAACTCTCGATCTGATGAGACGCCACGTGAATCCATTTGCTATGAGTGCCGGGGCATATGACGATACCGTTTGCAACGTCGGAACCCACAATCTGCGTTTCTTCGCCGCGCATGACATCGGGCTCGCTGCTGTTCATGCCGGGGACGATGGTGAGTGGTCGTCCGAGTGAAGTGGCAACGCTCGCTACGCCTAGTGCGAGGCGCTGCGCCAGTCCTGCCTTCTCCTGAGCCGATGCTGCATCGATGCCGCAGTCAACATAGGGCGCTTCACGCCAACCTGTACGCGCGCCCAACATGCCGCAGGCGATGAGCGTCGCCGCTGGATATGATCGCGCCCATCCGCCGATTAACGCAACGAGCGCGGCATCGAAAGCCAAGTCACCTTTCAGTTTGAGTGCGCCAGCATCCGATTGCGTACGGTCTACGATGTTGCCCACCGCGTCAAACGCATAGGCACGCAAATTCGTCGAGCCCCAATCGAGCCCAATCAACGCAATAGCGGGCGTCTGGCTCACTGTTTCCAGCGCTCAGCAGCCGCGTCATCTTTCGCCCTCGCATCAACCCAGCGCTCTCCGTGCGGCGTCGATTCACGCTTCCAGAACGGCGCGCGAGTCTTCAAAAAATCCATGATGAATTCACAGGCCGAGAACGATTCGCCGCGATGCCCGCTGGTGACGACAACGCACACGATTTGGTCGAGCGGTTTCAGCTCACCGATGCGATGAATAACCAGCGTGTCAAAAATTTCCCATCGTGCGCTCGCTTCGGCGCAGATCTTTGCCAGTTCGCGCTCGGTCATGCCGGGATAGTGCTCCAGGTACATGAGGCCGACGCTATCGCCTTCGTTCATGTCGCGTACGCAGCCAATGAAGCTTGCGACCGCGCCAATCGCCGGATTGCCCAACCGCAATGCCTTAATTTCGGCGCCGAGGTCGAAGTCCGCCTCCTGAACACGCACAATGCAGGTCATCGCTAGCCTCCCGTCACCGGCGGGAAGATCGCGACCTCGTCGCCCGCTTTGACAGGATGATCAAGCGCGACCACGTCCTGATTCACCGCGACGCGAAACGCCCGGCCCTCGGCCAACTCTTCGGCAAACGCTCCGCCACGCTGGCGCAAAGTGTGCAATACGGCAGAAACGGTATTGATGTCAGCAGTCAATGGAAATCGCTCACGAGAGACGCCAAAACGCTCGCGGAGACGCGCCAGAAAAACAAGTTGAATGGTCATTCTGGCATTCTAGGAACTGGCGAAAACTGAATCAGCTTTAGCTTGAAACGACGGCGATACAGGGGCTAGATGACCAAAACATTGAAAACCAACTTTTGCCCGAATGCCAAAGCAGCCCCCGTTCAGCCGTCATTTCAGCGAAAAGTTGTTCTGATTCAAACCCCGAACCCAACGCAGAACTAGAACGTCCAGCGAATACCGACATTTACCGCGTCAGGATCAACGTCGGTGCGCAGGCGATCAATGCCAAACCGTGTCCCGCGAGTAAGTTCAAGCTTGAGGCCCAAGCTGGAGGTAAAGTCATAACGCACGCCAACGCCGTAAGAAATGGCAGTGCGATCGAGCGCGGCTTGGCTGGGCGACGACCATTCCGGTGTCAAACGGTTGTCGCCGCGACCGACGCCGAGCTTGCCAAACACGGACAGAGAGCTACGCCAGTTAAACGCCGACAGCACGTCCACATTGACGTTAGGCTTGGGTTCTGCCCATCGCGCGCCGTCAAACTTAAGGCCAATGCCAGAGCCGCCGACTAGCGTCGAAGTACGGTCGGTGTTGATTGCGGCGCCTAGGGCCAAGCCGCTCGGGAACTGGTACCCAGTGAAAGCCGTGTCGCCGAATTCGCGAGCGCGGGAGTATTCCATCGCTTGACCGAGCTTAAGACCGGGCGCAGTGAAGCTCCAGGCCTTTTGGCTGGCTCCAAGGCGCACACCCGAAAAATAACCGCCGTCTTGCGCCCGAACTGCGCCGAAATTGAACGCGAGCAACGCCACGCCGACGATGGCGGCGGCCTGTTTTGAGATGCGTTTTGCTCGTGAGTTCATACCGTAATGTTCCTCTGCCAGGTAGATGCTGTCAACGATGGCCGTCGGCTTTGTGGATGGTTCAGACAATTGACTGAGCAACTGTTGCGCAACACCGACAGTGAAAGCAGCGAAACCGACAGTGCCGTTAACGCCGATCCCCGCTAAAGCATAGCCGCCCGCGCCATCGCCAATTCAGCGATAGCCGCTATATTGGCTAGACCGACACGCACGAAGTTCGGTTCCCGGCTGGCCAACGCGCTGGTGGCCCCGTGCGGCAGCGGATCGTCGGTCGCCAGCGCGATGATGTGCTGGTCGTTCGGGCACAACAATGGTTTTCCGAGAGCGCTGCGCCAGACTTCAAGCTTTGGCAGCGGTTCGCGCTTGTAGCCTTCGATCAGCACCAGATCACATGGGCTCAAACGTTCCAATGCTTCTGCGAGCGTCATCTCCGGTTCGCCCCGCAACTCGTGCATGATCGCCCATCGATTTCCGCTGGAAATCATAACCTCGGTCGCGCCTGCCTCGCGATGGCGGTAGGAATCTTTGCCCGGATGGTCGATGTCAAACCGGTGATGCGCATGCTTGATCAGCGCAACGCGAACGCCGTCGGCCGCTAGATACGCAATCACCTGCTCGATCAATGTCGTTTTACCCACGCCCGACCAGCCGGCGAATCCAAATACCCGTTTCGTCACGACGCAGCGATCATTGATTTTTAAAGTCAGGTTTGCGTTTCTCGACAAACGCGCGCATACCTTCCTTCTGATCCGCCAACGCAAACGTCGCATGAAATTCGCGACGCTCGAAGGTCAAGCCCTGAGCGAGCGTCGTCTCAAATGCCGCGTTGATCGTTTCTTTCACCTTCATCACCGCTGGCAACGAGAAGCTGGCGATCTTGCCAGCGGTTGCCATCACCTCTTCCATTAATTTGTCCGCCGGCACGACGCGCGCCACCAAGCCCGCCGCCTCCGCCTCCTGAGCGGTGACGAAGCGCCCGGTGAGACACCATTCCATCGCCTTCGCTTTGCCCACAGCACGCGGCAGACGCTGCGTACCGCCCATGCCGGGAATCGTACCGATGGAGATTTCTGGCTGGCCAAACTTGGCGTTGTCAGCCGCAATAATGATGTCGCACATCATCGCAAACTCACAACCGCCGCCCAACGCGTAACCGGATACTGCAGCGATCAGCGGCTTCCTCACGCTCTTTGCGGCTTCCCAGTGTTTGGTGATGTAGTTATCGTTGTAGACCTTGGCGTATGTCCATCCCGCCATCGCCGCAATATCGGCGCCAGCTGCGAACGCCTTTTCATTGCCAGTGACCACGATCACGTGAACATCGGGGTCCGCGTCGAGCGCGGCCAGATGTCCTGCCAGCTCTTCGGCCAACGCATCGTTTAACGCATTCATCACCTTCGGGCGATTAAACGTAATGAGCGCGACTTTGGCGGGCTGCGTTAACTTTTCAACACGAACAAGAGGTTCAGACATTGCTTATTTCCTTATACAAGAGACTAATATATTTCCGTAGCGGCAAGCTTCGGCGCAACGACCGCGATTTGGCCGATACGTTGCGCACCGCCCGCGAGCCCGCTTTCAAGCATGCCAACGACGGATTCGGCAAACTCGCCATAAGACAACGGGCCGTCAGGCTTGAGCCAGGTAAACGTCCAGTTAATCATGCCAAACACGCTCATGGTCAGCACCTTCGCGCGTGCGCCGTCAATTTTGTACGTCACTGCGATTACGTCGGCAAATGCCTGCACCACCGAGCGCTCCAGCGCAATCACCTGCTCGCGTTCGCGTGGCGGCAAAAACTTGACGTCATTGAGCAGCACAATGTGCCGTGAGCGCGATGTTTCGTACTCGCGCACGAAGCGCCGTACTAACTCGGCGAGGCCCTCCTGCGCTGGCAACGTCAGTCGTGCCACCTCGTGCACGAGATGTTGCAGCCGCGTCATGTACTCATGCATCAAGTCGAACAGGATCGCGTCTTTCGCTGGATAGTAGTGATAGAGGAGACTCTTCGAAACGCCACAACGCGCTGCTAATTCTGCCATCGTCGCCGACGGATAGCCCGCTTCGGCAAAGGTATCGGCCGAAATATTGAGAATGGTTTCTCGCTGAAGCGAGTGAGCAGAAGACGGACCGCGGGGCATGGAGGCATTCTAGGAGTTCGCGACTCCTCGACCCGCTAGCGGGCGTCGTAACTAAGTTTCACCACCGGCGAAATCGGATGTGACTGGCACGTCAACACAAAGCCGCGATCCACCTCGTGCTGCTCCAGCGTGTAGTTTGCGTCCATCCGCACTTCACCTTCGAGCACTTGCGCCCGGCAGGTGCAGCACACGCCCGCTTTGCACGCATATGGCACGTCAATACCGGCGCGCAAAACAACGTCGAGTACCGAATCACCCCGAAACGGCACCAGCAGTTCACGCTCGATGCCGTCGGCCACGACCCGCACCTTGGCACCGTCGCCACTGCTCGCCTGTCGCTGCGCGCGTGGCTGGTTGCCCGTTGGCGCGCCGAACAGCTCTTTGTGGATGTGATCGGCTGCGATGCCCGCCTGAGCGCAAGCGTCTGCGCATGACGAAATCATCTCGTTCGGACCGCAGATATAAACGTGATCAAAACTCTTAGGACTGATCAGCGCACCGAAAAGCTGACTTAGCTTTGCACCATCAAGGCGACCATTGGCGATGGGTGCCTCCTGTCCCTCGCCGGAGAGCGTGTGAATCAATTGAAAGCGCGTCAGATATTGGTCGCGCAAATCTTCGATCTGCTCCTTGAATATGATGTCCTTCACCCGACGATTACCGTACACGAGTGTCACCTGGGTCGTGCTGTCCGTTTCCAGCAATGTCTTCAGGATGGACATTATTGGAGTGATACCGCTGCCCGCCGCCAGCAACAGCACATTGCGCGCCTTGCCATCTTCGGGCGGGTATCGGAAATAGCCATCGGGCGGCAGCACGTCAATGGTTTCACCCGCCCGCACCAGCGCATGCGCCCATTGCGAAAACATGCCGTCCTCGACGCGCTTGATGGCAACTCGCCACTCACCGTGATGCGGTGCAGAGCAGAGCGAGTACGAACGGCGCAACTCCTGATCTCCGACGTCGGCACGCAAAGTGACGTACTGACCCGACTGAAATGCGAAGCTGTCTTTGAGCGCGTCAGGCACCGCGAAAGCCACCGATATACAGTCCGCCGTTTCGCGCCGTACATCCTGAATTTCAAGCGTGTGAAAGTGCTGAGCCATTGAGAAACTACCAGACCGCGTTTGGATGTTGTCGAGCCAAGGACTGCATTTCGGCGAGCAGCGCAACCCGATCTGCGTGCTCGGTATTCGCGGCCGGAAATGCCCCGGTCAGCGGCACCATCAGCGTGGCTTCGTAAAAAACTGAAGCAACGACGTTTGACCACGCGGTTCGCCTCGCATCACTCGCCGTGCCGTCGATTTCAACGTTGAGCATTTCGTCGCAATACGGCCAAAGTGCGGCGACGGCGGCTTCAATCCTTTGCCGCGATTCAGGCGTACCATCGCCAAAGCGCACGACCCAATCGTGTGCGTGACGAAGCTGCATGCGCGCCTCTTTCGCGGCATTCGCGGCAATCGTTGCAACGTCGCGATCGGTGTGTTGTTCTAGCGCCTCCCAAACCGGCACGAACCAGGCGGCGAGCAGCAAGGAGCGCAAAATCGTCTGCGCATAGTCACCGTTGGGCAATTCAGCCAATGTCACATTGTGAAATTCATGTGAATCACGGAAGTAGGCGAGCGCATCTTCGGTCGTCGCAGGTGTTCGCCGCGACGCGACCCGTTGCAACAGCGCGCGCGCCTGCCCAATCACGTCCAGCGCCGTATTGGTGAGCGCAATGTCTTCTTCAAGCGCCGGGCCATGGCCACACCATTCAGAGAGTCGGTGCCCCCAAAGTAGGCAGCTGTCAGCAAGCGTTAAGAGTGTTTTTTCGGAAAGGGTGTTGGGCATTAAAGAAAACCAATTTAGTGTCGCATTTCGCGGAAAGGCGGGAATCCAGGCCGAAAGCTGAAATGAAACTGCGCGTGTTGTGCTGCATCGTCGCGACGTTGCAGAGAACTACATATGCCCAATTGCCTCGGGAATATCGTAGAACGTCGGATGTCGATAAATTTTTGACGCCATCGGATCGAAGTTGTCGGCCTTCTGATCAAGGTCGCTGGCGGTAATGGCGTTCGATGGCACCACCCAGATACTCACGCCCTCTTGCCGCCGCGTGTAGACGTCTCGCGCGAGCGTGACCGCGTGCGCGGCATCGCTCGCGTGGAGGCTGCCGACATGCTTATGGTCAAGTCCCTGTTTGCTGCGGATAAACACTTCAAACAATGACCAACCCGTTTCAGAATTTGTAGTCATGCCGCAATCTTCTCCGAAGCTGAGGAAACAGCGCGCGCACCGCGTCGCGCAGCATGCGCAACGGCCGCTTCGCGGACCCAGCGCCCTTTTTCGAACGCCTCAACGCGATCATTTAGTCGTTCGGCGTTACATGGCCCATCACCTTTGACGACGCGCCAAAACTCGTCCCAATCCAACGGACCAAAATCATAGTGACCGCGCTCGGCGTTCCATTTGAGCAATGGATCAGGCAGTGTGAGCCCAAGATACGCCGCCTGCGGCACCGTCACGTCGACAA
>JBDSYI010000346.1:0-6437 GCA_039925745.1 Casimicrobium sp.
CATCGCGCGAATTGCTCGACGCAACCTTGGCGCAGATTGATCGCGTCAACCCGACATTGAACGCCATCGTGACGCTCGACCGCGAAGGGGCTTACGCCAACGCCGACGCCATCGATGCGCGCCGAGCTAATGGCAAGCCCACGTCGCCGCTCGCAGGCCTGCCGATTGCGATGAAGGATCTGGAGCCGGTTAAAGGCATGCGCACCACAATGGGCTCTCCGATTCTGAAGGATTGGGTGCCTGATTACGACTCGCTCATGGTCGAACGTTATCGTGCGCATGGCCTGACGCTGCTCGGAAAGACCAATACGCCCGAATTCGGCCTCGGAAGCCAAACCTTCAACGCGGTTTTCGGGGCTACCAAAAATCCGTGGGACACGGCGAAAACCTGCGGCGGCTCATCCGGCGGCGCGGCGGTTTCGGTGGCCACCGGCATGTTGCCGTTCGCCGATGGCTCGGACATGGGCGGCAGTTTGCGCAACCCGGCGAACTTTTGCGGCGTTGTCGGCCTGCGACCCTCGCCGGGTCGTGTGCCAACTTATCCGTCGATCAATCTTTGGGGCACGCTGGGCGTTTTGGGGCCTATCGCGCGCACCGCAGAGGACGCGGCATGGCTACTGTCAATTCAGGCGGGCGATGACCCCAGGGCAGCGTTGGGACGATGCGGCGATCCAACGATGTTCCGCGAGCCACTGGATCGGGACTTTAAAGGCACGCGGATCGGATGGAGCCCGAGTCTGGGCGGTTTGCCTGTCGAGCAAGCTGTTCGCGATGCGCTGCAACAATCGCTAAAACGTTTCGAAGCCATCGGAGCGATTGTCGAAGAAGCGGGGCCCGATTTAGACATTGCCGACAACGCGTTTCAGGTGCAGCGCGCCCTGAACCTCATCAACAGCCTCGGCGGTCACTATAAAAACCACAAATCGCTGCTCAAGGACACCGCCGTGTGGAACATCGAGCAGGGGCTCAAACTCACGGGGGAGCAAGTGGCCGAAGCGCAGATGCAGCAATCAAAATGCTTCGAGCGCATGCAGCGATTTTTGACGAAGTACGATTACTTCATTTGTCCGGTTAATCAGGTGTTGCCGTTTGACATCAACACGCCTTACCCGATGGAAATTGACGGCGTCAAGCTTGAAACCTATCTCGACTGGATGAAATCGGCCTGCCGCATCACGATGACGTCGCATCCCGCCGCCAGCGCGCCTGTTGCGTTCGCTGCCAATGGGTTACCCGTTGGGATGCAGATCGTTGGCCATTTTGGCTGCGAGCTTGAGGTGCTGCAGTTGGTGCATGCGGTGCAGTTGCCTCTGGCTGAGCGCATTGCTCGTCTGTAGAGCTGGTAGGGTGGGCACCCCGTGCCCACGCGTTTCCCCGTTGAGAGGCTCGGTGGGCAGAGGCTGCCCACCCTACACGCCTTAACGCGACTTGCAGATCAATTACGGCGTAATTTTTACGCGGTTCACACGCTCAGCCGCCGTCACAAGTTCCGCGACTAAACCGTCTCCCAAACCCAAGGCGCAGGCCTGCACCAGCGTTTGATGCACGGCCTCGCCCATCCAGCTGGTCAGCGGCATGCTCTCGGTGAAATGGGTGTAATAACGCAAATCTTTGCGCGCATTGTCGAGCTGAAACTGAAGCCCGCCCATGTCGCCGTCGAGCGTCTTTGCCATCGCCTGAAAGAGGCCAGAATTCACGCCACCGGCGCTCACCACGCGGACCAGTTGTTTCGGATCAACGCCCGATTTCACCGCCGCCGCAAAAGCCTCGGCGGTCGCGGCGCAAATCGCCTGTGCGATGAAGTTATTCATCAGCTTCACCTTGTGGCCCGCGCCCGGTGGACCGACGTGAAAAATGTTTTCGCAATACGCTTTGAGCACCGGTTCGATCTTCGCAAAGCTGTCATCAGTTGCGCCGACCAGCGTGTTCAATTTCCCGAGCTCAGCCTCGACCGGCGTGCGCGCGAGGGGCGCATCAACGAACTCAACGCCGAGTGCAGCAAATCGCTGGCGAAGTGACGCCGTGGACGTTGGCTCGGCGGTGGATGTGTCGATCACGATCAAGCCGGAGCGCGCCGCCTCCGCAATGCCGTTCGCACCGAAGCACACTAATTCCACCTCCGGCGACCCGGTGACGCAGAGAATGACGACATCACAAGCGGCCGCGATCTCTTTCGGAGTTTCGGCCACTTTGCCGCCCAGTGCGACAAGGTCGTTGCCCGCATCGGGCATGCTGCGACGACGCAAAAACGTCAGCGGAAATCCTTTTGCCGCGATGTTTTTCGCCATGCCATGACCCATCAGGCCAATGCCGATTAACCCGACGCGGGTCAGGGCTGCGCTGCTCATCGGCTAGAACCGTTCGCGGTTGGTGTTTACCGTGTTGTCATTACTTGCAACTGTGCCAAGCAGCACCGGTTTCAGGCTATCGTCAATCGGCTTCGGGCCAATCCAGATTTGCAGGAGCGCCTGAAAAAACGTGTCGTCCTTAAACACTTCGCCGACGCGCTTGTTGTTCACCAAAACCATCGTACCGGTGCCGGGGAGTGAATCGATCGTGATGGTTTCGCCTTTTTTTAACGACGGAATCTGGCCAAAAATCTGCCCGAGTTTCAACAGACTTTCAAAATGCGCCTGCTGCTCCGCGCTCGACAAATTGGCACGCATGCCCGAGAGCAGCGCTTTTGAAAAGTCATTTGAGTTGATGCCCCGCATGACGCTCAAGTGCATGCGTTTTGGGCCTTTGAGTGCGCCGATTTCGTTACTGGTGCTTTTCTTTTGCGGCAGGTACAGAGCCGCGACGTAAACGCGCACGAATCCAGCGGCGGCGTAGCGCACACCGGCGCCGTTCAACACCAGCTCCTGGTTGGCCAGCTTGACCTTTTCATCGACCTTGATGCCCGCTACTTCGAGTGCGGACGCTGCGTTTGCCAGCGCCAGGCTGACTGTCGCTACCAACAGCGCCTTCAGACTTGCTCGTTGTACTTTATAAAAAACGTGTTGTTTCATAGAAGCCTCCGTATTCGAGCTGATCGAAATTGCCAGCCCTGAGAATCTTTGAAGTGTAGGCATTGCTGCGCCGCAGCATGCTACCTATTCGCTAAGTCCAAGCCGCGCCAGGGCACCGTTGCCGATGCGCAACACTTCGGGAGCGTCGCCGGTCAGGTCAATGACAGTGGTGGCGGCCTCGGGCGTCTGTCCGGCGTCAAGAATGGCAGCCAGACTTTTCGGCATTTGCTGCGCGATTTCATCCGGGTCATTGAGCGGGTGACCGGCGCCGGGAGGAATCAGAGTCGCCGAAAGAATGGGTTCCCCTAACTCCTGCAGTAGCGCCTGCACAACCGGGTGATCTGGTACGCGCAGACCGAGCGTCGCACGCTTCGGGTGCAGCAGCCGCTTTGGCACTTCGCGCGTGCCCTCCAGAATGAACGTATACGGCCCCGGCGTGCCCAGTTTCAAAATGCGAAACGCGACGTTGTCCACGCGCGCATATTTGCCAAGTTCGGTCAAATCAGCACACACCAGCGTCAGATGATGCTTGTCGTCCACGCCGCGAAGCTGCCGCAGCAATTTAAGCGCACTGGCGTCGCCTAGATGACAGCCAAGCGCATACGAGCTGTCGGTTGGGTAGGCGATCACGGCGCCGTCGCGCAGCAGCTGCGCCGCTTGTTTGATCAGCCGAAGCTGGGGAGTGACCGGATGAAGTACAAAGCGTTGAGTCATATGGACACCTCTAAAAACCCATTTCCCGGGCGCATTGTGTCGTTGCGCGGTACTCGCCATCCTCATGTACCAGAACGTACATTCCGGTTGCTGCGTGCCGCGCGCCTAACACTGCATCCCGGTAAACTGTGTTTTTAGTGGTATCCATAATGTGCTTATGTTACAAGAGCATAACCAGTGCGCCAAATCGATAGTTAGTCCATGAACCTCCAGCAAATCAAATTTATCTGCGCCGTCGTTGAAAACGGCTTCAGTGTGTCTGATGCGGCGGTGGCCTGCTACACCGCACAGCCGGTGGTCAGCAAGCACATAAAAACGCTGGAAGATGAGCTGGGACTCAAAATTTTTGAGCGCCGAGGCAAGCGATTTTTAGGCCTGACACAGGCCGGTGAGCAGGCGTATGCCATTGCCAAACGGTTAAACGGAGACGCCACCAGCCTGAAGGCGCTGGCCTCTGACATGACCAATGCGAAAGCGGGTGTCCTGACCATCGCCACCACGCATACGCAAGCACGCTACGTGCTGCCGCGCGTGGTCACACAGTTCGGGGCGAAGTACCCCGATGTCAAATTGAAATTGAAGCAGGGCAACCCGAAGCAGTGCGCTGACTGGGTGGCGGGCAGCGAGGCTGATATTGCAATTGCGACCGAGGCGCTGGCGCTGGATCCGCTGTTGGTGACGCTGCCGTGTTACCGCTGGAATCGATGCGTGATCGCGCCACCCAAGCATCCGCTAATCAAGGAAGAAGTGCTCACCATCGAGGCGCTTTCAAAGTATCCGTTGATCACCTACGACACCGCATTTACCGGACGCTCGCAAGTAGATCGTGCGTTTGCAAGCGCAGGTGTCACGCCAAATGTGGCTTTAACTGCGCTTGATTCAGACGTTATCAAGACGTATGTGCGGCTCAATGTCGGCGTCGGGATTCTGGCTGAAATGGCCTATGAGCCGAAGGTGGATTCCGATTTGAAGCGGCTCGACGCGTCGCATCTGTTTGCGCCGTCGGTGACGCGCGTGGGGCTTCGCCGAAACGCATTCCTGCGCCGTTTTGCTTACGATTTCATTGTCATGTTTGCCCCTTCGCTAAAGCGCTCCGAGATCGAAGAGGCCGTGTTTGCCAGCCAATGATCCAGGCTCACGTTTGAACCCCACGCAGGGCGAAACGGCAATCGATACGCAGTCGCAATCCGCGCTCATCGCCCGTTACGCCAGCGGTCGTGAGCGCCTGAAGCTCACCTGGTTGCTGGCTGGGCTGTCGATGCTCGGGCCGTTTTCGATTGACACCTATTTGCCCGCATTTCCTACGATGCAGGTGGCGTTGCCAGCGACCGAAGTGGAGATGCAGCTAACGCTCACGGTGTACTTCATTGGTTTCGCCATCGTGTCGCTGTTTCACGGCGCCATCAGCGATTCGATTGGTCGAAAGCCCGTCATCATCGGCACAATGTTCGTGCACGCGGCAGCCTCTATCGGCTGCGCGATGTCGGAATCGATTGATGCCCTGCTGGCGTTTCGGGCGTTGCAAGGCTGCTTTGCCGGGGCGGGATTCGTGGTCGGACGAGCCGTAGTGCGCGATCTGTTTGCCGGTGACGAAGCGCAGCGACAATTGTCACGCATTCAGATGTTATTCGCGCTCGCGCCGATCATCGCGCCAATCCTTGGCGGTTGGCTGGTGGCGCATATGGCGTGGCCATCCATCTTTTGGTTTTTGGCTGGATACGCAATTTTGTTGATTATCTGGTCGCAGATTGGATTGGTCGAATCGCATCCGCGCGAACAACATTTGCCCTTCGCATTGGTGCCGCTCGCGAAAAATTACAGCAAGATGTTTTTCAACAAAACATTCCAAAGTCTGGCGGCAATTCCGGGAATCAACTTCGCTGGATTTTTCGTCTACATCGCTGGTGCCCCGTCGTTTCTTATGGGGCATCTTGGATTGACCAGCAAAGACTTTGCCGTCTTGTTCATCCCCGGAATTGCAGGCATTACGATTGCCGCGTATTGCTCGGGTCGTCTGGCGGGGCGCGTCAGTCATGTGCGCCAGATGAATTGGGGCTTCTCGATTATGGCGATTGCTGCGGTTGCAAACGTGCTTGTAAGCGCGTTCGTACCACCGAGCGTTGTCTGGAACATCGCACCGATTGCGCTCTACACGTTTGGAATGGCCCTGGTCACACCCTGCATCACACTGAAGCTGCTCGACGCGTTTTCGCATTCGCGTGGCAGCGTGTCGGCACTGCAATCGTCCACCCATGTGGCGATGATGGCAATTACGACGGCCGTTGTGGTGCCGTTCGCGCAGCAAAGCTTGCTACGCTTTGCCCTCGTCATGCTTACTGCGGTCGTGGTCGGTGCTGCGATCTGGAAGTTTTATCAAATCAGTCACCCGCTAACGCCTGAGCCAAGTTAGAAAATGCTAATGAAATTTCGTAATCTCCTTTCCGTTTCAGGATTCATGCTTGCGACTATGATGTTCGTGTCGGCGCTGCCGTTGACAGCTAGCGCACAAGTCAACAAAGGCCTGCCGGTCATCGAACTTTCGATCAAGAATTCGAAGCTCAAAACCGAGGTCGTTGCGGACAATATGACCCGCAGCATTGGTTTAATGAACCGTTTTTCGCTGGCGCCCGATCACGGGATGCTGTTCGTCTTCGCGCAAAGCGAACCGCTCGCATTCTGGATGAAGAACACCTTCGTGCCGCTCTCGATTGCCTA
>JBDSYI010000347.1:0-16760 GCA_039925745.1 Casimicrobium sp.
TCTGCCGTTGTCAAAAAATCCCAGTGAGCGATAGCAACGTCTTGCACCCACGAAAGGTAGACAACGTTATTGACATGACCCATCTCATCGATGTCCGTCGGCTTGATGGTGATCGCCAGTTCGAATGGCGAGGTCGGAGATTCGTCGGCTTGCATGCCGATATTTTGCCGGTGTCGTGATTTCAGCTTACAGCTTTGTATTGAAACGGCCGTTCTATTTGGGCCCAGTCATGATTATTGAATAAGTCGACTTGTTGTCTTTTATGCATGCAACCCCTGAGCAGAATCGTTTACATCGAAATGTTGTATCGCATCGGGAAATAGTTATTTGCTGCTCATTCATCGGCAAAACGCCACCCGAGCAATCGAAACGCTGTCAATCGCCGACTCGTCCCTGAGCTACCATCAATTCATGACTGACTCTCCCACGCTGCAACCGTTCGTTCCGTCCCGCCGCGCGCTTTTTCTCGCCTTCCTGCAAATCGGTGTCAGCGCCTTCGGCGGCGCTCTGCCGTGGGGTCGCCGCATTCTCGTGGAAGATCGAAAATGGATGGACGAGCACGAATTTGCCGAGATCGTTACGGTATGTCAAGCCATTCCCGGCCCGAACATGGTGAACATGGCCGTCTTTGTGGGTACGCGCTATCACGGCATACCCGGAGCGTTGCTCGCCTTTGTCGGTATCGTCGGCGTGCCGTTGGTGATTTTGCTGCTGCTCGACAGCGTGTACCTGGCGTTCGCCCATGTGCCGCAGGTGCAGTCCGGCATGCACGGCATGGCTGCGGTGGCGACAGCCTACATGCTCTACATGTCGATCAAGATGGGTGGGCCGTTCTGGAAGCGGCCGTGGGGTCTTTTGTTGGGCGCGGCTGCGGCTGCATTGGCGCTGTTTGCACACTGGCATATGGCGCTGGTGCTTTTGGTGTGTGGCACTGTAGGCGTGGTGCTATCGAAACGAGGGGATTTGTGAAGCGGGTTTATGAAAAATAGCGACCAACTTGTCGATATGGCGCTGCTGTATTTTTCGCTCTCGTTTCTGTGCATCGGTGGCACCATTCCGTTAGTGCCAGACATGCACCGCTTCTTCGTCGACACCCGCGGCCTGATGACCACGACGGAGTTCGCGGGCTACATCGCTCTGGCGCAGGTCGCGCCGGGTCCAAACATTCTCTACATCGCGCTGTTCGGTTATCACGTCGCTGGGATTGCCGGTGCTCTGACCGCACTCACCGCAATCAGTTTCGCGCCCTTCGTGATGATGGTGATCACGACGCGGATGTTTACGCGTTTACAGCGGAACCCGTGGCGCGAAGTAGTGCTACGAGGGCTCGTGCCGGTGACGGTGGGTTTGATGTTTGCTGGCTGTATGGTGCTGACACAAGGGTTCGCGGACTGGCGAGCCTGGGCGGTTGCTGCAGTCGCGTTAGCTGCGTTCATGACGAACAAACTGCATCCGCTCTGGATGATTGGCGCGGGTGCCGTCGCAGGCGTGGCGTTCGGAATGTAGGTGCCGAAGCGGCGGCGGTCAATAGCCCAACGAAGCCGCAATCACCAACCCGGCCTCCAGTGTGAACTTGCCCGCTGCGACGCCCGCCGTCATCGACTCGCGCGACACTTTGGCGAAACGCTCGACTTCACCGTCTTTATTTTCTGGAACACAATTGGCGGGCACCGTCGCGCGATACCAGTCGATGCGCTCGCGAATGAAGCCGCCCGACGCATAGCCACCGCCCAAGTCTTCGGTCGGACGATGAATCTGCACGAGGCCGCCATGCGTAAGTCCGAACAGCGTTTGCAACTGCAAACCGGCCTCTTCAAACGTCTCGCGCTCAAGCGCTGTTTCTAGCGTATCCACCGCGCTCACCATGCCGCCCATCAACGTATCCCACAATCCCGGATCATTTGCCTTGGTCAAGGCGCGTTGCTGAATCCAGAATTGGCCGTCGGAGGTTTCACCGACGAGATGAACCGCGCGGGTCGACAGGCCGAGCGGACGAACCGCCGCGCGCTCGACGGTGCCGAGCGCGCTGCTGCGACTGTCGAGCACAGGCAGCTGTTCATTGCGCCAGACATGAGTGAGCTTCAAGTCGCGCATCACCAACGCAATGCGCGCCAGGCTTTCGGTAAGGTTGCCATCGATGCGCCAGCCATGCGGCTCTTTGCGTAAAACGGTCGCGCGTTGATACGAAAATGCGCGCTCGATTTGTTGCAAAACGGCGGGCTCGGCGTCGCCAATTTCGATGCCGCCCCACGTGATAGGCACGCGTTCGCGCAACGGCGGTTGATCGGAAAGAGCGCGGAGACGGAGGACCCAGTCGGGCGTGTTTTGCATCATGGCAGCAGTGCGCTATTCCGTTTCTAAACCAATAGTGACGCGAAGCCGAGCCGCAGACGGTGCGTGAGCACGGCAAGGCGAAAGCGACAAAGTCAGTATTGATTTAGACATGGAATTAGCGCGGTCGTTGTGGCCACTGATCATAGAGCTTCACGGGCACGGCGTCACCCCACAATTCGATCTGCGCTAGTGTGCCGTCGTGCGCCACATTCGCACCCACGCCGCGAACATAACCGAGCGCGACGCAAGCATTTGCGAGCGGGCTCCAGCCCACCGATGAAATTTCACCCACGGTTTCGCTATCGAGCACAATCGCCTCGCCACCCCATGCATACGGTTCTGGCGAATTAAATACGAGTGTCACCAATTTTTTGCGCAGCGGCTGACCCTGCGCTTTGATCAATGCCGCTTTCCCGATGAAATCAGACGGCTTGTCGAGGTTCACGGAATAGCTCAGACCCGCCTCCCACGGCATCTCATCCGGCCCCAGTTCTGCGCCCCAGGCACGCCGTCCCTGTTCAATGCGCAGCGCATCGAGCGCGTAGTAACCGGCATCACGAACTCCCAAATCAGCGCCCGCTTGCATCAACGCGAGATACACGTGGCGCGTCATCTCAACCGGCACATAAAGCTCAAATCCCGGACCGCCCACATAGCTCATGCGAGCAGCGCGAACGCGCGCGAAGCCAAGATCGATCTCGCGCGTCCATGAAAACTTGAGCGCTTCTGGCGACAGGTCATCGGGGCTCACGCGAGACAACAGTTCACGCGATTTCGGCCCCATGACGGACAGCACACAGAGCTGCGCGGTGATATCAGTTAACACCGCGTGTTCATCAAGCACGATGTTGCGATTGATCCAGTCCGCATCGCGCACGGTCTGCGCAGAACCGGTGACGATCAAGAATTTTGCGTTAGCCAAACGAATGATCGTGAGATCGCTCTCAAACCCGCCGCGCGCATTAAGCATCGCGGTGTAGACCATCTTGTCGACGGGAATATCGATCTCGTTCGCGCACAATCGTTGCAATACGGTGAGTGCATCGCGCCCTTGCAACAGTAACTTCGAAAACGACGTTTGGTCGTAAAGCGCAACCGTCTCGCGCGTCGCACGCTGCTCCTCAATCACCCACGGCAACCAGCCCGGTTTATCAAGGCCAAACTCAGGGCGTGATGCGCCGTTCGGTTTGAAATAATTCGCGCGTTCCCATCCGTTTTTGCTGCCGAACTCCGCGTTTTTTGCAACTAATAAATCATAAAGTGGGGACGTGCGCAGCGGACGCGCGGTTTCCAGCTCCTGCCTCGGCCAGCGCATGGCGTAATGCAGACCCAGCGTCTCTGCTGTGCGATCAAACAGCGCCCTACGATTGCCGGTGAAACTTCCAAATCGCCGAATATCCACGTCCCACAAATCGCTCGGCGCTTCACCGCCAACAATCCATTCCGCCATCAATCGACCCGCACCGCCCGAGTTCGCAATACCCGAAGAATTAAATCCAGCACAGACAAAATAATTGCCGAGCTCAGGCGCTTCACCGAGAATGAAATTACCGTCCGGAGTGAAGCTCTCCGGCCCGTTGAGCAGCATCTTGATTTCGGCGGTCTCCAGGCACGGCGTTCGGTGAATCGCGTTGGTCATCAGCGGTTCAAACTGATCCCAATCTTCGCCGAGGAGTTCGAACTGAAACGTGGACGGGATTGGGTCGACCTTCCACGGCTTCGCCTTCGGTTCGAATCCGCCCATCACCAGACCGCCAACCTCTTCCTTGTAATAAATGAATCCATCGGGATCGCGCATCACAGGCAACATCGGATGCGCGCCGTCGATCTTGCCGGTGACCACATAAAAATGCTCGGCGGAATACAGCGGCACGTTGACGCCAGCGAGCTTGCCAAATTGCCGCGCCCATTGCCCCGCGCAGTTCACTACGACCTCGCAGCGCACGTCGCCTTGCGCGGTGCGCACACCCGCCGCGCGACCGCGCTCAATGATGACGCCGGTCACTTCAATATCCTCGACGATTCGCACGCCTCTGTTGCGCGCGCCTTTCGCCAACGACATGGCCAAATCAGCCGGATTTGCTTTGCCATCGCCCGGAATCCAGATTGCGCCCTGCAAATCATCGGTGCGCATTAATGGAAAGCGATCGCCCGCTTGCTTCGGCGAAATTTCCTCTACATCGACGCCAAAACTCTTCGCTAACGCCACCTGTTTGCGCAACACTTTCATGCGCTCTTTCGTCGCCGCGACATTCACGCTGCCGCATTGTTTCCAGCCGGTCGCTAGCCCGGTTTCGGCTTCTAGACTTGAATACAGCTCGATGCCGTATTTGCTCATGCTCGTCATGTTGCGGTTGGGCCGCATTTGCCCAACGAGTCCGGCTGCGTGCCACGTGGTGCCGCACGTGAGTTTGCCCTGCTCCAGCAGCAGCACGTCACGCTTGCCCATTTTGGCGAGGTGATACGCGGTAGAACAGCCAACGATGCCGCCGCCAACGATGATGATTTCTGCGTGCGAAGGAAGATTCATTTCAACAATTTTTCCGAAAAGTGCGCATCAGCTTTTTCTCAAAAATACCGCTGCATCGGGGCTAATCTCTCAATTCGTCACAAATCGACTGTTGCGTAAATCGCGAGCTAGCCCTGATGAAAGCCTTGTTTCAGAGAAAAGGTGATAACAATTTTTACCCCAATCTCAACGCCATGACACCACCCACAATCACGCAGGTTCCGAGCGCGCGGCGCGGCGTGAATTTTTCATTCAGTAACCAACTACCAAGCAACGCCGCGAACAACACCGACGTTTCCCGCAACGCCGCAACCGTGGCCACGGGCGCGCGGGTCATGGCCCACAGCGCGATGCCGTAGGAGCCGAGGGAGGCCAACGCACCACCCGCCGCAATCGGCCAACGCGCCTTCGCATACGGCCACGCCACGCGACCCCGCCGAGCGAGAACGATGGCCGCAAACGGCCAACCGTCCAGCACAAATAACGCCACGACGTACTGCAACGCATTGCCAGACGCCCGTGCGCCGAGCGCATCAACCACGGTGTAAGTCGCGATCACCACTGCGTTGGTCAGCGCGAAAAGCGTCGCTCGCCGATTGTCGAGCGCGTGACGACTGAGGCCGAGCACTAGCACGCCCGCGCACACGCCAATGACGCCGGCCCACGCAAGCGACGACAAATGCTCGTTGACCGTGAACGCTGCCGAAACAGCCACCAGCAAAGGCGCAACGCCGCGCATCAACGGATAGGTCAAGCCCATATCGCCGTGCTTGTAAGCGCCGGTCAAGGCGATGTAGTACCCGATATGAATGATGACCGAGGTCACAATGTAGGGCCACGCGGCGGCGGATGGCCAACCAACAATCAGCACGAGCGGCAGGGCGATGACAGAGCCGAGCAGATGAATGAGCGCGGTGTCGAGCGCCTTGTCGGTGCTCGATTTAACGACCACATTCCAGCTCGCGTGAAGCAATGCGCCAACCAGAACCAGCGCAACAATGGGCCAGGTCAATTCCAATCGGCTACGCCTGCAACGCGCATTGCGCTGCCCGCTGCATGAAGTGGCTCAGTGGTGGCGTCACCAGGCCATCTGCCTTCGCCAAATCATCCCAAATACGCAATCGAACGGCTTCCGCAGCGCCCGCTTGCGCAATGAAGCGCTCGACCTCTAGTGCGCTGAATATTCCTCCCTGAAGAATGAGGCTTCGCTTTGAATCCTCAGACAGCGCAGCGTGATATTCAGCGCGAGTCGCACAGAGGAAGCGCTTGGCATCAACATGAAATTTGATGGCATTCAGCACGTCATCAGAGAACAGACCACGCAAAAACGGCAGCGCACGATATTGGTGAACATCGTCGACACCTCGTAGCGATGGCGTATCGCCAAAGTCATGCAGCAAATGCCCTAGATCATGCAGCAGTGCGGCCGTGACCAACGTGTCGCTAGCGCCTTCGGCCTCGGCCTGTTGCGCAGTTTGCAGCGCGTGTTCAAGCTGGGTAACGGGCTCGCCGGAATATTGTTCGCCACCACGCTCAGCGAACAATTGCTTAATATCTGCAAGCGTCAGCATGATGCGACGCAGTTCAAACCCACGGCAGCGAATAGGTCTTGATGTTTGTAAAGCTCTTGATCGCTTCCTGCACGCCTTCCTTGTAGCCGAGACCCGAATCCTTGATGCCGCCAAACGGCGTCAGCTCAAGGCGATAGCCCGGCACTTCGCGAATATTCACGCTGCCGACATCAAGCTCGCTCACGAAGCGCGAGATGTAGTCAAGACGATTGGTGCAGACTGCGCTGGAGAGGCCATACGCTGTGCAGTTTGAAAGGGCAATCGCTTCTTCAATGTCTTTGAATCGAATGATGGGTGACACCGGACCGAATGTCTCCTGCATTGCGACCGTCATTTCCGGGCGCACCTGATCGAGCACGGTCGGCGAATACAGCGCGCCGCGCCGCTCATTGCCCACTAGCAATTTGGCCCCCTGCGCAATCGCTTCATTCACGCGCGACTCGAAGAGCATTGCGGCAGGCTCGTCAATCACCGTGCCCATATCCATTTTTGGATCGGATGGATCGCCGTATTTCCACGCGCGAGTTTTCTCAACCACCTGCTCAACAAACTGATCGGCCACGGCGTGGTGCACCAGCATGCGTTTGATCGCGGTGCAGCGTTGCCCCGAGTTTTTGTAGGAGCCTTGCACGGCAAGCGTTGACGCCTCATCAATGTCGGCATCTTCCATGACGATGAGCGGATCGTTGCCCCCCAGCTCCAACACCGTGCGACGATAACCCACTTTATTCGCGATGTATTTTCCGATGGACACACCGCCAGTGAACGTCACCAGTTCAACGTGGTCGTTGGTCAACAATTCGTCCGCTATCTCACGAGGATCGCCAGTGATCACCGACAGCATCTCGGGCGGCAGTCCAGCTTCATATAAAAAATCAGCCAGCAAAATCGCCGAGAACGGCACCTTCTCCGACGGCTTAAGCACCATGCGATTGTTGGTCGCAACACTTGGCACGATTTTGTGCGCAACCTGATTCATCGGGTGGTTGAACGGTGTGATCGCAGTAATCACGCCAAGGAGCGGCGAGCGCTGCGTATAGACCCGACGCTTTTTACCGTGATGCGTCAGATCACAACTAAAAATCTGTCCATCGTCCTTGAGCACTTCATTGGCGCCGAAAAGGAAAACATCACTGACTCGACCCGCCTCATACACCGCGTCTTTCATGCAGAGACCCGCTTCGGCGGAGATGAGTTTCGCGACTTCGTTTTGACGGCGTTTGGCAATGTCCGCCGCACGATTGAGAATGGCCGCACGTTCATAGCGTGTGAGCTTCGGTCGGTAGGCATGCGCTGTGGCGTACACCTGTCGCACCTCGTCCAGTGTCGCTTTCGGTACCGTGCCGATCTGCTGTTCGGTGTAGGGATTGTGTACGGCGATGACACGATCACCGCTTCGGTCCGCGCCCACTTTGCGACCGGCTATGCGCATAGCATTGAGTTGATGGTCGAGTATGAATTGATTAATCATTTTTTCGGTACTTTGCGTTCGAATTGCCGTTCAAGCGGCAAGATTACTGTGCGTAATTCAGAGCCAGATCGAACGCATCGAAATTACGGAACCGACGACTCATATCGAGTCCCGGCAATTTGCGATTGACGATCAGCGGCACGCGTTGTTCGCTGACGCCGCCGTGCGATCGCAGCGGTGCATCAAGCCCCGACAGGTCATGGCGCGATGCGGATGTGCCGATCACCGTGAAGCGTTCCGACACCACTACCAAGTCGCCGATACGATCTTCTGGCAACTCGAATTTAGCTGCGGCTTCAGCGCGCGTTAATGCGAATTCAACCCCCTTGATGGCGGCAATTTTTGCGCGCGCCGCAGCGGGATCAATGTCGGCTGGCAAATACACCGTGGCGAACGAGCCGAGTGCCCCATGATGAACGACATAAGGGTCGGTAATTGGCAGGATGACGCGCGCACGACCCACGCCAAATGCGCTATCAAACCAGTCCTGCAGGTAGATCACATCAGGCGTGCCGTCCATCGCCACCTTAGCGTTCATGCCGTGGTCGGCCGTCAGCGCGATGACACACCCCATAGCATCAAGTTTGCCCAAGTAGCCGTCCATCATCGCGTTAAACGCATTGGCACCTTCCGTGCCCGGTGCGTGCTTGTGCTGCACATAGTCGGTCGTCGACAAATACATCACGTCGGGACGCACGCTGCCCATAAGCTGCACGCCAGATGCGAATACAAATTCTGACAACGCTGCGCTGTAAACGCTCGGCAACGGCCGGCCCACGCGATTCAGCACTTCGTCAATGCCGTTTACGGCCATGTTGACCTGATCTGCTTTCTCTGCCGAAAAGCAGATGCCTTTCATCTTATGTCCCAGCAACTGGCGCAGCTTGTCCTTCGCAGTAATCACGGCGAGCGACTTGTCTGCATCTGCGAGGGTAGCGAGAATCGTCGGCGCCCGAAGCCACTTCTGGTCATTCATCATGACTTCGGTGTTGGTCGCGGTGTCAAGCAAATAGTTTCCGCAAATGCCGTGAACCGACGGTGGTGCACCGGTTACGATGGACAGATTGTTCGGGTTGGTAAACGTCGGCACCACACATTCGGCGATCAAGCCCGTCCCTTCGGATAGCGTGCGCTTGAGCCACGGCATGTGCCCCGTCGCCACCGCTTGCGCAAGGTAGTCTGGCTCGCAACCATCGACGCACACAACGACCGTAGGTGTCACCGGCAATCGATACGACCGACCGTTTACTTCAATTTTTTCCACGGGATACTTCCTTGGTAAATTTATGCTGGCTACAACGTTCGATGTTCACGTGCGACGTCACTTGCGCTGCGCGACTGACGTCGCAAATCGTTGGCAATCGTGCGTTCTTTGCTCTCCATCACATGGTCAAACATGGCGCGACCCGCCGCCTCTGCGTCACCCGAGGCAATGGTCTTGACAATTTGGCGATGTTCGCCGGCGGATATCGGCATGAGCCAACCGTCGGCGAGGTTGAGCCGGCGAAAGAGCGCGAGCTCTTTGATCATCTTGCGATAAATCGCGGTGAGCTTTCGATTGCCCGCCATTTCGACGAGGCGATCATGAAACTTGAGATTCAAGAGGTGATAGTTGCGCGTATCTTCACTTTTGACAGAGCGCTCCATCGCATCAACCAGTCCCTTGATTTCTTTCAGTTGCACCGGCGTGATGTTCTTGGCGAGCTGACGGCCGACCAGTTCATCCATCGCAGCGCGTAGATCGAATATCTCCACCGCTTCATCAATGGGGATGTCGCGAACGAACACGCCTCGATTTTTCTCGTTACGGACCAGGCCAGCCTCTTCCAGCATACGGAACGCTTCACGCACTGGACCCCGAGACACGCCGAGCTTTTCCGCGAGCGTGGCCTCAACCAGTTTGCTTCCAGGCGCGTACTCCCCCGACAGGATAGATCGCTCGATCCCTTGTTGCACGAGCGTGGTGAGCGAACTCGACTGCAATAAAGCAATCGTTGCGGAAGGCGACGTATTTGGCAACAACGGAACCGGAGAAAGCGCGACACTCATACCCACATTTGAGTGTGAATTGAAAGGATTGTCAACAATCTACAAAAAACAATTGACAAAGATTGTGCCGAAAAGTTAAAACTAGCCAAGGCAACAGAAAAGATTGCACCTCGCAACAAAGCGCGGACAGACAAACCGGAGTGCACAGCCCTTTTGACTACGTTGATCGTAATCCGGGACTTGGCGGCAACGGTTGAATGTTCCGATTTACTTGCTCGGTGTCATGGCGTTGTCACGGATTGGGTACACCATTGCAACTTTTTGTGAAGGAGCATTTCTATGCGTCTGTCTTCCCTGTTTCGCTGGTCCGCACTCGCGGGCCTGACACTTTCCACCTCGTTCGCATTCGCGCAGAAAGCGCAGTTGCTCGTCTACACCGCGCTTGAGACTGATCAACTGAAGGCCTACCAGGAGGGTTTCAATAAAGTTCATCCCGAAATTGAGATCAAGTGGGTTCGCGACTCGACCGGCGTCATCACCGCCAAACTTCTCTCTGAAAAAGGCAATGCGCAGGCCGACGTTGTCATGGGCGTCGCCGCATCGAGCCTGGCGTTACTCGACAAACACGGCATGCTTGAGCCCTACGCCCCGGCCAATCTAGCTGCGATTAGCCCGCAGTTTCGCGACAAGAAGGCAGTACCTGCCTGGTTTGGCATGGACGTATGGGGTGCGGCAATTTGTTTCAACACGGTTGAGGCTGCAAAGAAGAACATTCCAAAACCAGAGACGTGGAAAGATCTGACCAAGCCTGTCTATAAGGGCCAAATCGTCATGCCAAATCCGGCCTCGAGCGGAACCGGTTATTTCGACGTAACAGCCTGGCTTGCGCTCTTCGGCGATGACGGCGGCAAAGGCGGTGGCTGGACCTTTATGAACGGTCTGCACGAAAATATCGCCCAATACACGCACTCGGGCTCAAAACCTTGCGCCATGGCAGGATCGGGCGAGTACGTCGTTGGAATTTCATTCGAGTACCGCGCAAATAGCACCAAGGCAAAGGGTGCTCCGATTGATTTGGTATTCCCCAAAGAGGGCCTGGGTTGGGATCTGGAAGCTTTCGCCATTCATAAAGGAACGAAGAAGCTTGACGCCGCTAAAAAACTGGCGGATTGGGCGTCGAGCAAAGACGCGATGATGCTCTACGGCAAAAACTTCGCGATTACTGCCGTGCCTGGTCTCGCGCCGCCACTGGCTAACGTGCCGGCCGATTACGAGGCACGCCTGGTGAAAATGGATTTCAACTGGGCCGCCGAAAATCGTGAGCGCATCCTCGCCGAGTGGTCCAAGCGCTACGACGCGAAATCGGAACCAAAGAAGTAGATAAAAATGAGCGCAGCTGCCGTTCCCGCGACGTCGGGAATGGCAGTTATGCGTCTTGAGCCGGAACTTTCGACGGCTGTTGGAACCACTTAATCGCGCGCAGCCACATGACCGATCAGCCTTATCTGCAACTTCGCGGTATCCGTAAGGAGTTCGGCGCGTTCACCGCACTGTCAAACATCGATCTCGACATCGCGAAGGGGGAGTTTGTCTGCTTCCTCGGTCCATCGGGGTGCGGCAAGACTACGCTGCTTCGCATCATCGCAGGCCTTGAGGCGCCGACCACAGGGACGATTTCGCAAGCGGGCCGCGACATCACTCGTAATCCGCCCGCCGAGCGCGACTACGGTATCGTGTTTCAAAGTTATGCCCTCTTTCCAAACTTGAGCGTGGCCGACAACGTCGCGTACGGTCTGGTTAATCGACGCACACCAAAAGCGCAAATCAAAGAGCGCATTCGCGAATTGGTGAAGCTGGTCGGTCTCCCCGGAAGCGAGGCAAAATTTCCCGCACAACTCTCTGGCGGACAACAACAGCGCATCGCGCTGGCAAGGGCTCTCGCAACGTCGCCTGGACTGTTGCTGCTCGACGAACCGCTTTCCGCGCTTGATGCGCTAGAACGCGTTCGTTTGCGAGAAGAAATTCGCGCACTTCAGCAAAAACTCGGCATTACCACCATCATGGTCACGCATGATCAGGAGGAAGCACTTTCGCTCGCAGACAGAATCGTCGTAATGAATCACGGTGTGATCGAGCAAGTCGGCTCCGCGATGGATATTTATCGTGAACCCGCTTCGCCATTTGTCGCTGATTTTGTGGGTAAAGTAAATGTCTTGCCAGGACGTGTCGATGGCTCTCGTCTAAATGTGGGCAGCTTTTCGCTGGCACCACCACAGCTGTTGAATAACGCCACGGCCGCGAAAGATGTCAAGGTTTACCTGCGTCCCGAAGACGTGCTGGCGCGCTCGGTGAGCGGCAGCGTCGCAGGCTTCCTGACGGACGATCCGCATGTGTTCGAGGCTGTCATCGAGAAAATTGATTTCCTGGGTTCCTTCTGCCACGTGCATGTCAACTCACCCGCGTTCGCGCCACACAAGTTGACGGTTTACTTATCGCTCAATTTTTTGACCGAGCAATCGCTCGCAGTGAATTCTTCGCTGCGCCTGAAGTTGCTGCCTGAGCGCTTGCGCATTTTTTAGCGATGGCTTCCGGGGTACACACCGTTTCGCCGTTGGCAACATCTGCGCAAGTACGTCAGTCCACACACTGGACTGATCGCCTGGCGCATCTAGGCATATTTCTGATTGCGCTCATCCTGATTGCATTTCTCGCTATGCCGCTGGCAGCGATCTTGTTGCAATCATTTGAAGGGAAAGACGGCGAGTTCGCAGGGCTCGTCAATTTTGTCGAATATGCCAAAACGCCCGCTCTGCTGACAAGTCTCTGGAACAGCATTTGGGTTTCGGTCGCTGTAACGCTGATCACGATTCCGTTAGCGTTTGGGTTTGCGTACGCACTGACTCGTTCCTGCATCCGGTACAAAGCGCTTTTCCGTGGCATCAGCCTGATCACGATCCTCGCGCCCTCCCTGCTGTCGGCCATTTCGCTGATTTACTGGTTTGGTAATCAGGGCGTGCTCAAGGACGCGATGAAAAGCGTGGGCATCACACAAATCTACGGCGCGCCGGGCATCGTCATCGCCGAATGTTTCGCCGTATTCCCTCATGCACTAATGATCTTAATCACTGCATTGAGTTTGACTGATGCGAGACTCTACGAAGCAGCGGCAGCGATGGGAACGCGCGCTTCGCGTAAATTTTTCACCATCACGTTGCCCGGCGCGAAGTACGGCTTGCTTTCCGCTGCGCTGGTGACGTTTACGCTGGTGATGACGGACTTCGGCATTCCGAAGGTCATTGGTGGCAGCTTCAATGTGCTCGCCACCGACGTATTCAAACTCGTCATTGGTCAGCAGGACTTCGCAAAGGGCGCGGTCGTTGCGATTCTCCTGTTGCTGCCAGCGGCGCTGACGTTTACCGTTGACCATTACGTAAGCCGTAAACAAACTGCGATGCTCACCGCACGCGCAGTGCCGTATAAGCCCACGCCTGCTCGCGGTTACGACCGCGTAATGATGACTTACTGCGTATTACTTTCATTTTTGATGCTGGCAATGTTGGGGATGGCAATCTTTGCGTCATTCGTGAGTTTCTGGCCTTACAACCTGACGCTGAGCACACGTCACTACGTGCTCGGTTTGGTCGATGGTGAAGTTGCCGAAGGTTTCGTTAACAGCCTGAAAATGGCAACAGGCACCGCGTTCTTTGGAACCGCGCTGGTCTTTTTCTCGGCCTACCTGCTCGAAAAAACCAAGGGTGCCAATTGGTTACGCTCGCCCGTCCGAATGTTGGCCATGTTGCCAATGGCCGTACCGGGTCTGGTGCTCGGTCTCGGCTATATCTTTTTCTTCAACGCTGCTGACAATCCGCTCAACGGGCTGTATCACTCGATGGCGCTATTAACGCTATGCACCATCGTTCACTTCTACACAACCGGGCACCTCACAGCAGTCACTGCATTGAAGAGCCTTGACGGCGAGTTCGAGGCTGTCAGCGCATCGCTCAAAGTGCCGTGGTACAAAACCTTTTGGCGTGTCACGCTGCCGATTTGTACGCCAGCGATGGTCGACATCGCACGATACTTTTTCATCAATGCGATGACCACCATTTCGGCTGTCGTGTTCTTGTATTCGCCTGATACAAAAGTGGCGTCGATCGCAATCCTCAATCTTGATGAAGCCGGCGAAATCGGTGCGGCTGCTGCCATGGCAGTCATGATCGCCGGAATTTCTGCGGTCGCCACCGGACTCTTTATGCTCCTCGCGCGCTGGGTGGATCGTTGCACTCAGGCGTGGCGCGGACCTAGGTAGACAAAACAATGGCAAATGACCGAATCCTTTTAACCCCCGGCCCACTCACCACGAGCCTGCAAACCAAGCTTGCGATGTTGCGCGACTGGGGTTCGTGGGATGTCGAATTTAACGACGTCACAGCGCGAGTCCGCAAGAGTCTGCTCAACATCGTCAATGGTCACGACAGTCATGTCGTGGTCCCGCTGCAAGGCAGCGGCACCTTCAGCATTGAAGCTGCTGTTGCGACGTTAGTGCCGACAGTTGGCCACGTGCTGGTGCTTGACAACGGCGCATACTGCAAGCGCGCAGCGAAACTCGCATCACTGATGGGGCGGCGCTGCACGCTGATGCCGTTCGCTGACAACGAAGCGGTATCTCCATCGGCGTTGCGTGGAAAGTTGGTTGCAGATTCCTCAATTACTCATGTTGTGCTCATTCACTGCGAGACGGGTGCCGGTGTGTTGAACCCGCTTCAGGCTGTGGCTGACATCTGCGCCGAGTTCAATAAAGGCCTCGTCGTCGATGCGATGAGCTCGTTCGCCGCCATCGAAATCGATGCCAGAAAGACGCGATTTGATGCATTGATCGCAGCCAGCGGTAAGTGCCTTGAGGGCGTCCCCGGCATGGGCTTCGTGTTCATCCGAAAAGCAGTACTCGATGGTTGCGCAGGCCAGAGCCAATCGCTCGCGATGGATTTGTATGACCAGTACATTTACATGGAAAAGACCGGGCAATGGCGCTTCACGCCGCCCACCCATGTTGTGGTTGCACTCGCGGAAGCGATTTCGCAGTTTGAAGCCGAAGGCGGTCAACCTGCGCGGTTGGCTCGCTATACCGATAACTATGAAACGCTGGTTCGCGGCATGAATGCGCTCGGTTTCAAGCCGTTCCTCGATACGTCTATTCAGGCTCCGATCATTGTCACGTTTCATGCGCCAGCGCATCCAAACTACGACTTCAAGCGCTTCTACGATGCGGCTAAAGCGCGTGGATTTATTCTCTACCCTGGCAAACTCACGCAGGTGGAAACCTTTCGAGTCGGTTGCATCGGAGCAATCACCTCGGTAGAAATGGAACAAGCCGTACACGCGATTGCATTGGCGCTGCGAGACTTAGGCATACCGTCAGGTGCGCCGTCAGTTAACGCTTAGCGCAAAACCTTAAGCGGAGAAATTGTCATGGCATTAAAGATCGGTTCAGAACACGCAGCGGTAGCCGCTATCCGGAAGTCCGGCGCTAACAAGGTCAAGGTCGCGGTGAGTGATATCGACGGTATTTTGCGCGGCAAGTATCTGCACAAAGACAAATTTCTCGGTGCCACGCAGCCGCATCCCAACGGCGGATTTGGCTTCTGTGACGTCGTGTTCGGCTGGGATTCACAGGACGTTTGCTACGACAACACCACCGTGACCGGTTGGCAGCACGGCTTCCCGGATGCACTGGCGCGCCTTGATCTGAACACGCATCGCAAAGTGCCCTGGGACAACAATGTCGACTTCTTTTTAGGTGACTTCGTCAATCCAGACGGTTCTCCGTCAGCGATTTGCCCGCGACAAATATTGAAACGCGTACTCAAACGCGCTGAAAAACTCGGCGTGCAGCCGATGGCTGGCATGGAATTCGAGTGGTTCAACTTCCTGGAGACGCCGCAAACATGGGCCGAGAAAAAGGGCGTTGGTCCGACCAATCTGACGCCAGGCATGTTCGGTTATTCGCTGCTGCGTATGGCGGACAACCGTGAGTTTTTCAACGCACTCATGGACGATATGCTCGCTTTTGGTGTGCCAATTGAAGGCTTGCACACTGAAACTGGGCCCGGTGTGTATGAAGTCGCTATAGCGTTCGGCTCTGCGCTGGAACAGGCGGATCGCGCGATTTTGTTTAAGACCGGTGCGCGCGAAATTGGCAAGCGCTACGGCATCATGCCGAGCTTCATGGCGAAGTGGAGCCAACAGTTGCCAGGCTGTAGTGGACACATTCATCAAAGTCTGTCTGATGGCAAGAAGAACCTGTTCTTTGATGCAAAAAATTCGCGTTCGATGAGCAAGGTCTTCGAGAGTTATCTTGCAGGACAAGTCGCATGCCTGATGGAGTTTGCGCCGATGTTCTGGCCGACAATCAACAGCTACAAACGTCTCGTGGACGGCTTCTGGGCCCCGGTGAAACCAACGTGGGGTCTCGACAATCGGACAGCCAGCTTCCGCGTGATCGCTGGGTCACCGAAAGCCACTCGCCTTGAAACACGCTGTCCTGGCGCTGACGTGAATCCCTACCTCGCTATGGCCGCCGTCATTGCAGCGGGTCTGCACGGCGTCGAACAAGGTTTGAAGCTGACAGCCCCGCCCATCACGGGCACCAATCAGGGTGCGGAGAACATTCCCCGTGCACCGCGAACTCTGCTTGAGACCACAACCAATTTCCGCGCGTCGGACATCGCCCGCGATTGGCTCGGCGACACCTTTGTTGACCACTTCGCGGCGACACGCGATTGGGAGTCCCGACAGTGGCAGGATGCCGTGACCGACTGGGAACTGAAACGCTACTTTGAAATTATCTAGACGATGACTATTACTTCTTTCTCCTTCCCTACCGCTA
>JBDSYI010000348.1:0-4829 GCA_039925745.1 Casimicrobium sp.
ATCTTGAATTTGAGAAAGCCGCGCGCACCCGCGACAAAATCGCACGACTCAATCGACTGGTCAGCAAGCAGTTCGTGTCCAGCGCATCTGAGCGCGACGTGGACGTGCTCGCGCTGGTGCACGAGAGTGGCATGATCGCGGTGAACGTCGTGATGATTCGCGGCGGCCAACACGTCGGTGATCGCACGCATTTTCCGGTAAAAAACGCCAGCTCCGAGGTGATGCCCAACGAGGAGTTGATCGAGGTGCTGGAGAGCTTTATCGCGCAGCACTATATCGGCCGCGAAGTGCCGCGCAGCATCGTGTCGACACTTGAATTCGATGTTGGCGCGCTCGCTGAAGCGCTGTCGACGCAGGCCAACAGCAAGGTCGATTTGCAGTGCAATCCCATCGGTGAAAAGCGCGTGTGGCTGCGCATGGCCGAGGAGAACGCGCGCTTAGCCATCGCCGCGCGTCAGCGTCAGAGCGACACAGGCAACGACCGATTGCAAGCGTTGATTGAGGCCATCGGTCTACCCGAAGGTACGCAGCGTTTGGAGTGTTTCGACATCTCACACACGATGGGCGAGGCCACGGTTGCGAGCTGTGTGGTGTGGGACAACAACGGCATGCAGACTGGGCAGTATCGCCGCTTCAATATCGAAGCTGAGACCAACGGCGACGACTACATGGCGATGAAAGAAGCGCTCACCCGCCGCGCCGCGCGCATCGCGAAAGAAGAGGTGCCACGCCCCGATGTCTGGGTCATCGACGGCGGCAAAGGGCAGGTTGGTATCGCCGCGAACGTACTCGCCGAAGCGGGCCTGCACGACATTATCCTGTTCGGTTCGGCCAAAGGCGTTGAGCGGAAGAAGGGCATGGAGCAAATCATCTTCGCCGACCGTGAAGAGGCCATCAGGCTCCCCGCCGATCACCCCGGCCTTCACCTCATCCAGCAGATGCAAGACGAAGCCCACCGCTTCGCCATTATGGGTCACCGAGCCAAACGGGCCAAGAATCGCGAAGGCTCTGCGCTCGATGATATTGAAGGCATCGGGCCGAAAAAGCGGCGCGATTTATTGAAACAGTTCGGGAGCGTGCGTGGCGTGGGGGCGGCTAGCGTTGAGGATATCAAGCGGGTCGGCGGGATTTCGGATGAGCTGGCTGAGCGGATTTATGTGGCGTTGCATTGAGCTTGTAACTGGCAGCCATCGCTTGGGTCTTCGTGTCGCCAAATGCTGGGAGAGTATAGAAATGTCACATCGAATTTCCGCTGGCGCAATCATTTTTCGTGATGATCAGGTTCTCTTGGTCAATCACGTCAAGGCCGGTGATTACGACTTTTTGGTTGCGCCCGGTGGCGGCGTAGTTGGCGACGAATCTCTTGAGGCGGCAGCGATCCGTGAGGTCAAGGAAGAGTGCGGACTGGATGCGGCGATTGGTCGCCTCGCATACATCGAAGAACTTCTACAACCTGAGTACCGACAGTGCAAATTTTGGTTTGCTGCCGAATTGCTGGGCGGTGAGATTGAGACAAGCCAAATTGAAGCAACTCGTGAGCATATTGTCGGAGCTCGTTTTTTCAGCAGGGACGAACTTGCCGATGCCGATGCCGAAGTCATGGTGTTTCCGCGTGAGTTGCGAGATCGGGTCTGGTTGGATCGACGCGAAGGATTTGCCGCTCCCGTCATGCTTCCGTTGCGCAAGCTCGAATTCTGGTGATAGATTGGCTGGGAGGCGCCGCGAACCATATTTTCCAACGGTTTTCGTGTGCAACTCCGAGCCGCTAGCGGTACCTCGGAGTTTTTTTTCTGGGCCCCGGGCCATCGCCAAAATAGCGAACAGGCCGGGGTGCAATGACGACGATTCAATGCGTGCACTGAAGAACTGCGTCGTTGATTGGCAAGCAGTCGCTCCGAGGCGGCTGCATCTCAAAGGAGAGCCAAATGCCCGTGTGATTGCGTATTATTTGAAACGCATGTGCATGTCGGACGCTGCTCCGCGCTACATTTCGCAGGGTGCGATGAACCACTCGCAATGCGTTTTGGTTGCCAATGCGCTGTCCACTGGACTGGCCAGTGACCGCGTTTCGCGTTTGGGGTTTCGCTGATCGCTTCGGTTGACTCGCCGTCTCTTTTGTTACTTTATTTTCGGAATCTTCATGAAAAATGTCTTGTTGTCCCTGAGTGTCGTTGCCCTGCTGGCTGCCAGCGGTTCCGCGTTTGCTGTCTCGAGCCCGAACAAAGACGCTGACGCGCATGCAAAGCGCCAGCAGGCTGCGGCAGAAGCCAAGCGCCAGCAAAACAATAGTCAGGTCAATAAAGTCATCCAGCAGAAGCGGTATGAAGCCACGCGCCCCACTTCAAGCTCGCGGCCTTACCAGGCACCTCCGTCGAGCCTAAAGCGCAAGTAACTCGCGTTTTTGCACCGAAGCCGGGCAGCGGTTGAGCCCGGCACCGCGCACTAGCGATACGGCGATTTAGCTCTCGCGACCCGTGGCTGCGCTGGTGATTGCGCCTTTCGACGGACGTGGTGTGGCCCGCGACATCTTTCTGGATAGAAATACGTTTCGCGATTCGCATCCGGCCACGAAGCAACATGTTGTGACTGACGCCGCTGTGGGCGTCGCCTCAAATTTCAGAACATATAAACCTGCATGTATTAGTGTGCTTCACAGGCACGACTTTGGGGCAGGTGGGCGCGCCAAAGCATGAATCGTTTACTTTTTCAGAGTCGTTTCAGCCTTTCGTTTGTGGAAGAGAGTTTGTCCGCAAACACCGAAACAATGGCCAACCGCGGCTAAAGCCGCTCCCACAAGCATTTTTCGAAAACCGCGGCTGCGTAAGCCCTTACGCGACGCTGGCTCTACATTTGCAGCATGAACACGGAACAAATCGCCTCACTGCGGGGCATGCTCGGCAACTTTTCGGCAGACGCGAAGAACGTCGCAGCCCGATCGCACGTTGATCAAATCGCCTCCTTCATGGCTGGCGAAGCTCAGCCATGGAGCCGCGCCACGCTTGAAGGACACCTGACTGCGTCGGCGTGGGTACTTGATCGAACTCGTTCGCACGCCGCGATGATTCACCATCGCAAGCTGGGGCGTTGGTTACAGCCCGGCGGGCATATTGAAGATGGCGACGCATCGTGGCGAGCCGCAGCGCAGCGTGAGGTGACGGAAGAAGTTGGCCTGACCGCGTTCATCGCGCTGCCCGACGCTGAGCAATTGTTTGATGTTGACGTTCATTCAATTCCAGCGCGCATCGACGTGCCCGCTCACTTTCACTATGACCTGCGCGTTCTATTCATTGCCGACGTTGACGCAGGCCTTGGCGATCAGCTGAAACTCAACCTGGATGAGGCGAGCGATTGCCGTTGGTTTCGCCTCACTGATCTTGCAAGTGAACCGGCGCTCGAGCTGTCACTGCGCCGCATGGTGGAATTGAGTATCCGCAATTTTTCATAGTTTGGCTGCAAATGGACGTTCAAGTCACTCACCGTAATGAAATCAAGCGCATCGTCGTCTATTGCGGTGCCAACGTCGGCAACAATCCTGCGTATGAAGCCGCCGCTGTCACCGTGGGCCGCACGCTCGCGGAACAGGGCATTGGCCTGGTCTACGGTGGCGGTGGTGTCGGGCTCATGCGCGTCGTTGCGGACGCGGCATTGGCGGCTGGCGGCGAAGTGATCGGCGTGATCCCTGAGGCTTTGAAGGTGCTGGAGGTTGGGCACAAAAATCTGACGGCGATGCATGTCGTACCCGATATGCACAGTCGCAAAGCGATGATGCTGGGGCTCGCCGACGCCGTTATCGCGATGCCGGGCGGCTTTGGCACGATGGACGAGTTGTTCGAGGCGCTGACCTGGAGTCAGCTCGACTATCACCGTAAGCTGTGTGGGTTGTTAAACGTCGCAGGCTACTACGACCACCTGATCGCATGGATTGATCATTCGGTCGCCGTCGGTATGGTGAAGGCCGTTAATAAAGACCTGATCGTGTGCGGCGATAACGTGGATCAATTACTGCGTGAGTTGCGCGAGCGGGAGTTTCCGTTGTCGCAGAAGTGGATGGGGCGATAGCGGAAACGTATGCTCAGGCGCGTCTTGCTATGTCCCTTTTCGCAGCC
Organism: Casimicrobium sp.; assembly: GCA_039925745.1. Lineage (GTDB taxonomy): Bacteria > Pseudomonadota > Gammaproteobacteria > Burkholderiales > Casimicrobiaceae > Casimicrobium. Next base: position 4,107 of record JBDSYI010000348.1, read on the forward strand.
GTGCCAAAATATAAATATGTTGCTTAATCTCCCCACCACGCTCACATGGATCCGCATAGCGTTGATTCCGGCCTTTGTGGGCGTGTATTACCTGCCGATTGAGTGGCTGACGCCGACGCAGCAAAACTGGACTGGCGCGCTTATTTTTACGTTCGCCGCGATCACCGACTGGGCAGACGGATTCGCCGCTCGCCGATTGGGGCAAACCTCAGCATTCGGGGCGTTTCTTGACCCGGTGGCGGATAAATTGATGGTTGCCGCTGCGCTTTTGCTGTTGGTGCAGATGAAACGGGCTGACGCGGTGGTGGCTTTCGTCATCGTGGGCCGCGAGATCGCCGTGTCAGCGCTGCGCGAATGGATGGCGAAAATCGGCCAGTCGAATAGCGTCGCCGTTAGTACGATCGGGAAGTTCAAAACCACCGCGCAATTGACCGCGATCATCGCGCTGTTGTTGTACGAGCCTTTCTTCCCCGGGATTTCAACGCCTGTGCTCGGCACCATCGCGCTTTTTGTCGCCGCCGCGCTGACGTTGTGGTCCATGTTTTATTACCTGAAACTCGCATGGCCACACATGCGGGACGACACTGACAAACCACCTCCGACGGGCGACTCGGACTAACGCCCCGTGATTTGCCAAAAGTATCGGAATGTGGCTATAATTTAAGGCTTCGATTCCTCGATAGCTCAGTTGGTAGAGCGCCGGACTGTTAATCCGTAGGTCCC
>JBDSYI010000349.1:0-13261 GCA_039925745.1 Casimicrobium sp.
GCGTGGTCTGGCATCAATACCCAAGCCAAAAGCCGAATTTCGCTGCTTGCCGCCGCTTCTCGAAATGAACTACACGCCGCACAAGCCAGGTCAAAGTTCGCGAACGTCGGAACGCTATGAAGCGTTCGCGAAGTGACGTGATAAGTCTGTCCACCGACAGAAGTGCGACCGCTTCTAAGTGAACGACTGCCCGGTGAGGCGTCGCTTGTTTGAGATTAAACGGGAACGTGGTTCATCGCGGTGAAACCGCTCCCACAATAAGTCCTAAAGACCGAGCCTTCCTGCGAGACACCTTGTTACAAACTCTCCAGTAACGTGGCCGAGGAAGAAATAAGCAAGCCACAAAATCGGCCAGTGCTGGAGAAATGGCCAGTTTGTTTCCCCTCGACCGAAAATTACCCACTGGCCCAGAAAGCCGTACACAACCGTGAAGATCAAGATTAGCAGCCAGACAACAATCACTCCGGCGGGGCCATCGAGAATCCGCCTTAGCGCCCGCTTCACTCCATTTCCGCCTTAGCCGCTTCAACGTCCAGACACTCCATCGCATCCATAGGCTCAGACGCTGCTGCTTCCGCATACAGCGCCTCCACATCCTTCATCTTCTTGTCCCCAAAAAGCTTGTAAATTCCGTCCGCTTTCTCGGTACGTGCAACCGCAGATTCGGGATTAAGTTTTAACGCTTTGTCGTAGTTCTCCACGGCGGCTTCTTTGCTGACGCCGTACGTCATCTTGCCGATGAGGCTGCCTACTTTTTCGATGACTTCGGCGTTGAAGGTGCCGAGTGCGATGTGGGCGTCGGCGTGTTTCGGTTCCAGCTTGAGCGCGGTGTTAAGCGCAGTGCTGACTTTGCCACCAATGCCTTGTGTGAGTGCTTTGGCGACACCAATCAACTGGCCGTAGCGGCCCAGCGAGTAGGCAGCGAGGTAGTACGCGTTGGCGTTTTTCTTCTGCGCAGCTTGCAATTCCTCGCAGCGGGCGGCGACTTCTTCGTAGGCCTTTTGCTTTTTGGCGTCGCTGGTTTCGAGGTAGTTGTTGTAGATGCAGGCAGCTTTGTTGGCGGCGTTGTAGCCGTCCAGTCCGGCAGCGAGCCCTGCAACGTACGCACCCTCAAAATCACCGGCGTGATAGAGCCGCCAGGCTTCTTCTACGGCTTTGTCCGTGGGGAACGGTTCAGCATCGCCTTTGTGCAGCCGAGCCCAGTTTTTCTTGAGCGCTGCGCCGTCGTAAACGAACGCCGAGTTGTCGTGCGGGAATGCGGTCCAGCCGCGTTTTTTTGCCATGAGTTTCTCCTTGAATCTTTATCGGTATTCGGCTGCGAGTTTTTCAAACAACAAGCGCGCGTCGCCGTGCAGATAAGGCGCGAGCAGCACCATGACCTGAAACACGCCTTGGCCCATTGCGTTACCCTCGTCGAGCTTCCTCGGGTTCATCACGTACGAGTAGGAATGCCAGTAGGTAGCGAGCATGACCAGGTTGGTGGAAACGGCCTGAATTTCACCGTCGGTGGCTTTGAGTTCGTCGATGGAGCGCATCTCGGTCATGAGACGCACGGTGTTTTTCTGCGCGTTTTGCAGGATGGTTTTGAAGTGCGTTTCGATGATGCGATTTTTCGACAACAGGTCGTTCAAATCGCGATAGATGAAGCGGTATTTCCAGATTTTTTCGAACAGCAAATGTAACCAGAACCAGGTGTCTTCGACGTTCGCCGGGCGATCCTTGCCGATGGCAAACAGCTCGTCCAGCTCGCGCTCAAATTGCGCAAAAATCTTGGTGACGATTTCGTCTTTGCTGCGGTAGTGGTAATAGAGATTGCCCGGTGAGATGTTCATCTCGTCGGCGATCGCGTTGGTCGTAACGTTCGGTTCGCCGAACGAATTGAACATGGTTAGCGACACTTCAAGAATGCGCTCCTTGGTGCGGCGGGGGGCTTTACGCTCCATGTGCGTTTCCGGTGTTGGTTTTCATAGTGCTTGCACACCCGTCACCAACACATCGGTAACCAGCGCGCTCCGTCCTTTTTTTCTTCCTCTACGTCAATTGTGGAGGAAGTGGCGAGCGAGCGCAAGAAATTAGAGTGTCGCTATCAGCTTTTCGCTGAATCTCTTATGCCACATGGGCTAGTACCGTAAATAGCAATTAGTCGGTTTTAGGAGAAAATTGCGCCTACCCCATGCACAGTGGTGATTTCAACAGAAAGCTGATGCGCAATCAACGTAGCAAAGCTATCTCTAACTTATCAAGCGCTTGCGTGAGTTTTGAAGCGGCAGCACCGGTATCGCCGCGCGCGACTTTGCGAGCGGTGGGCAACAGCTTGCGATGAGGATCGGAGAGCGCATTCAGATTCAGCTTGACGCCGTACTTTGCAAATTCGGCGGCGATGGCGTCTGAACGCGCGAGCAATTGCGCGCGCGTGTGTTGGTACGCATGTTCGGCAAGGCGACGGCGATTGCCGTAGCTGAATAAATTGGAGAAAAACAGATCCGCATCACCCTTGGATGGCTCTAAAACGATGAGCCTGGCGTCTTTGTAGCTCGTTGCGTAGCTTTGCAGACTCTTCTCAAGGCGCGAGTGAATCAGGGCGCGGAAGGTCTGCGACAAGACCGCCGGCAACCCACGTTCAGCCAAATGCGACTGCGCGCGCGCCGCGACCGTGCCGTCAAACGGCACCAGTGGATTGACGCAGATCACCAGCTTGGCGCCAGCATCTAACGCGCTCGACGCATGCAGGGTTTTGTTGAGTGCGCCATCGACATAATATCGCGCACCGATCTTTACCGGCGGGTACATACCGGGCAGCGCGGCGCTCGCTTGCACCGCTTGCGAGATCGGGATGTGGTTCATCGTGGCGGAACCGAATTCGACGGTTTCGCCAGAGTCCAGATCGGTGGCGATGAGAAAAAGTTTGGCGTGGAGCTCACGGAAATCGTTGGTCCGACCCGGCTTGGTGAGTAACGTGCGCATTGCTTGCTCGATAGCGCGATTGTCAAACAGCCCCGTTGGGATGACAGCAGAAAGGCGCTGCAACTCGGAGAGCATGCGACTGGGTTTTAGCGAGCGTGCACTGGCCCACAGCGCAGCGAGAACGACTGACGGCAGGCTCGACAAGCGGGAAGCATATTCGCGTAGCGCGGGACGCATGAACACGCCGGGTGCCAGCGCGTCGCCGTCTTCGCCTTCGTTTTCGATGAAGAGCTGCACCATCTCTGGTGGTGTGATGCCGTTGGCCAAACCCGCTGTCACGAATGCACCGGCACTGACGCCGACGTACGAATGCAACCTGGTGAAATCGAGCGTGGGCAATGCTTCGTGCAGCGCAGCAATCGCGCCCACTTCATACACCGCGCCCAGTGGACCGCCGCCTGCAAGGGCCAGGGCAATGGGAGGTGTATCGGGGTCGGTAAATTTGGTCATGATGTGGCACTGAATGTTGCGGTGCAGTAGCAACGGGGAGCGCACTGTGCGCATTGCTACTGCACCGAATGATAGAAAAACGGCCACCGAAGTGGCCGCGTTTCATCGTAGCTTAAATCTACCGATGATTACTTCTTGGCAGCAGCTTTGCGCGCCGCTGGTTTTTTTACAGCGGCCGCCACTGCTTTAGCCGGAGCGGCTTTAACTGGCGCGGCTTTACCTGCGTTCATTTTTTGAACTTGCTTGGTCAGCTCTTCAACACGCTGCGTCAGTTTGCTGATGTCGGCTTTGGTTGGAACGCCCAGGCGGCCAACAGCGCGGCCTACGCGATCTTCAAACACGGTTTCCAGACGATCCCACGCGCCTGCGGCTTTGCTGGTGGCTTCGGTGATCTTGCCGGAGACTTCGTTGGTCACGTCATTCATGCGTGAGTCGGCGAGTGAACGGAATTTCTTTTGCAGACCAGTACCTTCTTTGACGAGTGCTTCAAACACCTTGCTACCTTCTTCTTGAGCTTTGGAAAAAGCGCCGAGGCCTGCCAACCAGATCTGGCTGGACGACTCTTTGACGGTGCCAAGCAGATTGCTTTCGTTTGATTTAGCGTCTGCGGCTTTGCTGAATTTCTTGACCATTTGGTATTTCCCTTTTGAGTGAAGTTTCGATGGGTGAACTTTATGCCTCACCCATAGAGCGCACATCCTAGAAACCCGCTATTTCCCTAGGAGAATGGCTCTAGAATGAATCGAGGGCATTTCGCGCAACAGCGTCGATGCAGTTTGAACACAAGGAGGCCACATGACTTATTTCGTAACCGGAGCATCCGGATTTATCGGCAAACGACTGGTTAAAAAACTGCTCGGACGCAAGAACACCACCGTCTATTTTTTGATTCGCGCAGAGAGCAAAAAGAAAGTCACGAAGCTGATGGAATTTTGGGGCAGTGAAGCCGCGAAGCGCTGCATACCCATCGTCGGCGACATCGCGAAACCGGGCCTCGGTTTGTCGTCCGCCGACAAGACCAAGATCAAAGGCAAGATCAAACACTTCTTTCATCTGGCCGCGATGTACGACATGGCCGCCAGTGCGCAAGACAACGAAACCGCGAATGTCACCGGCACCGAAAACGCCGTCACGCTCGCCAACGAAATCAAGGCGGGCCTGTTCCATCACATGAGCTCGATTGCCGTCGCCGGCAATTACGAAGGGGTGTTCCGCGAGGACATGTTCGATGAAGCGAAGGACTACCTCGATCATCCGTACATGCAGACCAAGCACGAGAGCGAAGCGTTGGTGCGCAAAAACTGCGACATGCCGTGGCGCGCGTATCGTCCCGGCGTTGTGCTCGGTGACTCAAAGACCGGCGAGATCGACAAGATCGACGGTCCGTATTACTTCTTCAAATTGATCCAGAAAATGCGCGCGATGATGCCGCAGTGGATGCCAGCGATTGGGATTGAAGGCGGTCGCATGAACATGGTGCCGGTGGATTTTGTCGTCGACGCGACCGATCATATCGCGCATTCGACCGACAAGAGTTTGAACCGGAAAGCGTTCCATCTCACCGATCCAGCGCCGCTACGTATCGGGGATTCGCTGAATATTTTTGCTCGTGCTGCGCATGCGCCGCAAATGGCGTTGCGCGTGAACGCCGCCCTGCTCGGATTTATCCCGCAGAGCGTGATGAAGGGTATGATGAGCTTGCCACCGGTGCGTCGCATCAAGAACGCCGTGGTTAAGGATCTGGGCATTCCCGCAGATACGCTGTCGTTCATCAACTATCCGGTCCGCTTCGATTGCCGCGACACGTTGAAGGCGCTCGAAGGCACCAAGATTGCCGTGCCTGATCTTGAAAGCTACGCCTACAAACTGTGGGATTACTGGGAGAGGAATCTCGATCCCGATCTGTTTATCGATCACACTCTGAAGGGTCAGATTACTGGCAAAGTGATTTTGATTACTGGCGGCACGTCGGGTATCGGCCAGGCGACCGCGATGAAGATTGCAGCTGCGGGCACGGCGAAGGCGGTGATCGTTTGCGGGCGAGATCAGGAGAAAATTGACGAGACACTAAAGCTTGCGAAAAAACTGGGCGTAAAAGTCTCGGCGTATCCCGCAGACGTTGCGGACGAAGCAGGTTGCAAGGCGTTCTGCACGATGCTGGAATCGAAATACGGCGGCGTCGATATTCTGGTGAACAACGCCGGTCGCTCGATTCGTCGCGCGATTGAATCAAGCTATGACCGCTTCCACGATTTCACGCGCACGATGGATGTGAATTATTTCGGCGCGCTGCGCATCACGCTGGGTCTCATTGACGGCATGGTCAAAAAGAAAAAGGGCCACGTCATCAATATCTCCTCGATTGGTGTGCTGACCAATGCGCCACGCTTCTCGGCGTATGTGTCGTCGAAGGCCGCACTTGATGCGTGGACGCGATGCGCAGCCTCTGAGTTCGCGGATCGGGGCGTGAGCTTCACCACGATCAACATGCCGCTCGTGAAGACGCCGATGATTGCGCCAACGGCGATATACAACAACGTGCCCACCTTGTCACCAGAAGAAGCAGCCGACATGATCATCCGCGCCATCGTTTACAAGCCAGTGAACATCGCGACCCGCCTTGGTACCTCCATGCAGGTGCTGCATGCGCTGGCTCCACGCATCGCGCAAATCGTGATGAATACCAGCTTCCGCATGTTCGGTGATTCTGAAGCTGCAAAGGGAAAGAAGAACGAAGTCGTCGGACCCTCTGCAGATCAATTGGCGCTATCGAATTTGATGCGCGGAATTCATTTGTAAGCACGATACAGCTCTTTGCTGAAAGGCCCTTGTTGAAGGGGCTGGTTGCACATTTATGCCTGAAGTCGACTTCCGGCGTTTCTATAAGCCAGCCCGCTTGTCTTATCCACAGCGCAAAAAAAGCTGTTTCCGGCACGAAACTGTTGCTTAGAGGGAGCTTTCGTAAAGAAACTTGCAAAATAGGCTGTTTTTGCACTAGCCACGACGCATAAATTGGCATTTAATCCGCGATGAACTTTTCGATCTACGTCAGAGCGAAATCAGGACGCAACTCAAAAGTTCAAAACACATGTGTGCACTGTTAACAATCGATTGAATTTCAGGAGAATCAAACCATGGCAGCCGCCAAAAAACCAGCCGCAAAAAAGCCAGCCGCTAAACCCGCAGCAAAACCCGCTGCGAAAAAACCAGCAGCGAAGCCCGCAGCAAAAAAACCAGCAGCCAAAGCACCGGCCGCGAAGCCAGCTGCAAAGAAACCTGTTGCTAAGCCAGCCGCAAAACCAGCCGCAAAGGCCGCAGCAAAGAAACCCGCCGCAGCCAAGAAGCCAGCCGCCAAGCGCGCTCCAAGCGCCGCGTTCATGAAGCCAATGACCCCATCAGCAATCCTTGCTGCGGTTGTCGGTGCCATGCCACTGCCACGCACGGAAGTCACCAAAAAAGTTTGGGACTACATCAAGAAGCACAGCCTTCAGGATGCCGTCAATCGCCGCATGATCAACGCTGACGCAAACCTGCGCGCCATCTTCGGCAAGGCACAAGTCTCGATGTTTGAGATGACCAAACTGATTTCGAATCAGCTCAAGTAGACAGACGTTTCATCCGCTTGAAAAGAACCGGCCTTCGCCGGTTTTTTTTCGTCAGGTTATTTGCAGTTCGGTATGTTGGGCGTTGTCCTACAGCGAATTCAGCGTTCGCTGATAGTCCAATTGATGACGCGAAACTACATTGGTACTGTAGCGCTGAAGATCTTTCGATCGGATTCATTGAGTCAAGCGCGCTGCACTATTAAAACTGCAAAAGGAAATGAAGCTATGAACAAAGATCAAGTTGAAGGTCGCATCGATCAAGTTAAAGGTGCCATCAAGGAAACCACTGGCAAAGCCGTCGGCAACGATAAGCTTGAGGCCGAAGGCAAGGCAGACAAGGTAGTCGGCAAAGTGCAAGCCAACGTCGGCGACGCCAAAGAGAAAGTCAAGGACGCGGTCGACAAATTCATCGACAAGGCGTAGTTATCGATGCAGGACTTTGATCAAAATCAGTCCATCGATATTGAGGTACCTCAGCCCGTTGAGGTGCCTCAGTCGCCGGTTCCTCCCGAGATTCTTCCGCCACAAGAGCCGCCAATCCCGCTAGTGGATCCGGCTCCGCCGGTGGTCGAAGTACGCGCTCACGCGTAGAAAAAGGAAATCAACATGCCATTGCAAAATCAATTCAATCCCGGCACCTCGCGAACGAACATTCGCCGCGTTATCGGGATCGGCCTGCTCGCCACGCTGCCGATTTTGATGGCATGTGAAAGTGCTGACTCAACTAAAACAGTCGGCCAAAAACTGGACATTGCAGTCGCCAAAACGGAGCAGACAGCGATAGAAGTGAAAGACGCAACAAAAGCCTCGATTGAGTCTGCGAGTGCTACCCTGCGTGAAGGCGCGGCACAAGCGAAAGTTGCTGCACAAACTGCTACGAACGGCATAAATTTCGATGCACAAGACGCCAGCATCACCGCTTCAGTTTCGGCCGGATTGATTAAAGACCCTGATTTGAGCGCCATCAAGATTGATGTCGACACCAAAAACGGCGTGGTCACTTTGTATGGCCCCGCGCCGTCGCAGGCGGCGCTAGACCGTGCGACGGTGATCGCAAAAGCGGTCAAAGGTGTGTCGAGCGTGGACAACAAGCTGACAGTCAAAACCAGCTAGACGAATCCAGATCACAGGTGCGGCGGCTCGCTCGCCAATTCTGAACATAAGCCCTCTTGATGAGGGCTTTTTTGTGCCGGCATCGCATGCCGCAGGTTGCCAATTGGGGGGTCTAATGTCAATGCGCACTAGAATTGGCGCAAATGATTTCCACTAAGAGATAGCGATGGCCACACTGGCGAACCATCAGGGCGACGATCTACAGAAGCCGCTACAAAAGACTCAGGCCGTGACTTCTGATCTGGAGAAAGCGGCGGACCATGCGATGGTCATTGGCACCGTGCTTGCCCAAGAGCTGCCCGTCGATGTGCAGGTAGGCGAGGTCGCTCAGGCGCTTGAGCAGGCAGAAGAATTAAAAGACAAGCTTGCGGAATCAGCCGAAACACTGACTGAGGTGAGCGCTGAGCTGGAGCAGGAAATCGCAAACCGGCGTTCGGTTACCAAGCAGTTGGGAGCGGCTCACGCCAAGGTTGACGAGCTTAAGGCCGAGGTTTCGAACGCAAAAAAGCATGGCTCTTGAATAGCACGCTTTGAATAACAAAAAGCCGACCCTGGGGTCGGCTTTTTTAGGGCCGCGAGCCTTTAAGCTCAACGAATATCGTATTGACTAGTTACGAACAACGATGTCGTTACGAACGCGCTTTACGCCATTCACTTCACGCGCAATAGATTCAGCTTTTGAGCGCTCTGCGGCAGACTTGGCGAAACCTGAAAGTTGAACCTCGCCTTTAAGCGTTTCAACGCTGATCGACAAAGCGGCGACCATTGGATCGGCACCCATGCGTGACTTGATCTGCGTGGTGATAGTCGTGTCATCAACATACGCGCCGACGGTTTCCTGTTGACGAACAACAGCGCAACCTGCGCTGAACAAGGTCACCGCTGCGAAGGCGGCAGTAGCGATAACGTGGATTGATTTTTTCATGTGTGTCTCCTGGTGGTGAAAGTAAAAGTAACTACAAGCTGCGAATTTTTTGGTCAGTTGATGCGATAGTCGCAGCGCTCAATCGTCAACTGTTTAAACAGAAAACAGAGTTTTATGCCGAAAGCCAATCACTTAACTCGTCGGCATGTTCTTCCTCATCGGCAAGAATATCTTCGAGCATACGGCGTGTGGTGGGATCGAGTTCGCCTATTAGATTAATCATCTGACGATAGCTCTCAACGGCAATGCGCTCGGCAACAAGATTGGCTTTGACCATCGCTTTGAGATCAGCCGAGTCGTCGTAGTCAGCATGACTTCGCGATGTGAGCGAATCGGGCGAAAAATCCGGGCTTCCCCCCAACTGCACGATACGCGTAGCCAGGCGATCGGCATGTCCCGATTCCTCATTCGCATGCACCAGAAACTCTTCAGCAATCTTGGAAGAATTCACGCCAGTGGCGGTGAAGTAGTGACGTTTGTAGCGCAGCACACACACGAGCTCAGTCGCCAACGCGCCGTTCAAAAGGTCGATGATTTCCTCGCGATGCTTGGTGAAGCTTGGCGTGACAGCACCTTCGTCCAGGCTTTTCGCAGCAGCGTCCAACGCTTTTTGATCGAGCTTCAAGCTGGTTGAATTTGGCGATTTGTCGCTCATGTTTGTTCCTTCTGTAAGTTTTCGGCCATCGTGGCGACCACTGAGGCCGCCATGACGGGTAAATTTGAGGACCGCACCAGACTCATTCCAAGCGCAGCCACTGAGGCAATGCGCCAAGGACGAACGAGCACGAATGCCGCCCCCGCCGCAGCCGCTACGGTAAGCGATGCCACGGGTTTTCGTCGCACGTAGTCTGACACGACGGGTGTTAGAACCGTCGCACCCACATGCAATGGATGATCGCGCCACCACGTAGAAATGCCGGCCTTCACGAGGCCCATCCAGTCTATGCCGCCCGCGCCACTGCTCATCTTGCTGGCACGCGTCTTTCGTGCACCGAAACTGGAGGATGCAGAGTGAGCTCCAGCGGCGTTAAGATCATCGCCACCCTTAGCTGCCTTATCGCTTCTAGAGGGCGCGCGGTCACCCATAAGATACTCTCGAAGATCTTGCCGCGTTTGATCCAGCACTGCCTGCGCATCCATTTCTTTGGGGGAAGCAGTCATTGACGCAGGGGTGTTGAAGCTGCTCATGCGCCGTTTTCCCTTGCTTGAATGACTTGCCTGACCGCTTGAATGTCACGCTGGATGTGATCTGCGAACGACACAGCCGTTGCATCAGTGCCTGATTTCATCGCCACAACGATGGCGACGATGGCGGCGACAAGCGCAACAGCTGGTACGACGACAAGTGTGGTGTTAAATCCGGCCTGCGTTTGTGTGGTCGCGACGCTCGCCAACATTAGCGCCATTCCCGCAAGAACGATAAACGCCAGCGCGAAGATCAGCGCAACTGCGCCTGCAATCGTGCGCCGAATCAGCTGCTGCTTCGCGCCATGCATCTCATCCTGCGCGAGCTTCATATAGCCCGCGAGATGATCGATGATCAGATCCGGTCGATGGGTGACAAGATTAAAGAGCGGAACCAGCATGACTATGTACTTTCTTGCAGAATTCGTTAGCGCCAGATGGGGGACTATCTACCGTTGTAGTAGTTGCGATTGTTCGAACGATTGCGGGCAAGGATCAATAATGCTGCCAGTGTCGCGCCAGCGGCAGCCGCAATAGCGACAGATTTCATCGGTTGTTCGGTCACATAGTTTTCGCAGACGCCCGCGTAACGCGACGCGGTTTCTTTAGCACGCGTGCCAGCTTGACGTGTTGCATCGATGCCACTTTGCGCAATTTCAGCGCCGCGTGAGGCAAAACGCTCGATCGCGGGCTTCACGCCCTTTTGAAAACTGTCCAATTTGTTTGACGCACTGGCAAGCGCATTCTGAGCAGCGTCATTGGCAGACTCAATGCCGCCTTCGATACCGTCGACAAGTTGATTGCCGCGCTTGGTGATTTCGTCTTGTAACGTGTCAACAGCGGAGGGGGTGTTACCGTATTTCATGATATTTTTCCTGAGGAGATTTGGATGGGAATGCAATTGATGTGCTTGCTACGACTGAACTGAACGTGCGTTCACTTTCGAATCAAGCTCAGCACAAAAGTCACGATCGCGATGACTGCGAAGATATAGAAGAGAATCTTTGCGATTTCCACGGCACCGGCGGCGATACCACCGAATCCGAAGACCGCCGCGATCAGGGCGACTACTAAAAAAACAACTGCGTAATGCAACATGATTAACTCCTAAAGCTGGGTGGCTAGTTGGCTTGCGCTTGAATATCAAGTTGTCGCCACAGGAGATATTTTGTTTGTCGCGGGAGCTCGGGGACATCGGCAAGCCGCCTAACGTTTTGTCAGTTAGCTAGCGGGTGCGCTGTAGGACGGCGCTCACAGAAGATACCGTCGGTGAATTGTGAGGCCAGAACACGGGCTTAACGGCTCAGCTGCTTAGGGCGATGCTGGCGTGTCAACGGTAATCGCGTCAAGGGTACTGGTGCCTTCGGCGCCATCCGCGACAGGGTTGACGACTTTAGGTCTCGGAAACACCGCATGAACTCGCGAACCCTGCCCAGGCGAGGACGACACCTTGAGCGCACCGTTGAGCGCTTCGATTCGATGGCGCATTCCGGGCAAACCATGACTTGCATTCTGACGCGCATCAACGTCGAACCCCTGTCCGTTGTCGTCAACGCTCACTTCGATGTGGTGGTCATAGCCGTGCAGAGAAACCACCACGCCCTTAGCCCCTGCATACTTGGCAACATTGGTGAGGGATTCCTGCACCATGCGATAGACCGTCAATTCGGCGTCTGAACCCAAATCGACAGCCTCAATGTCATTGGTCACACTAACACCTGAGCGTTCGCTGAACTCACTTGTCAGTATTTCAAGCGCTGCCACTAACCCGAGGTTCGACAAAGACGAAGGCCGCAAATCCTCAACGATTCGCCGCTTGAGGGAAATACCAGCGTTCAACGATTCGTTCAGATGCGACAGCCGCGCAGACAGTTCTGGAGAGTCCGCAGGCAATTTCGATTTGATACGTGCCACGTCAAATTTGGCAGCTGTAAGCAGAGCGCCCAACTCATCATGTAGCTCACGTGCAAGGCGATCACGTTCCTGCTCCTGCACCACTTGAAGATGGCTTGCGAGCTCGGACAAGCGCGCGGTGCGCTCGCGGACGAGTTCGCCCAATCGATCACGCTGTTTGGCCAGCAGAACGAGCTGAGTTTCGCCAGCGGCGTTCAGCTTTTGGGTCTGCCGCAAGTAGAGATGAAATGCCAGCAGCCCAAGCAGCGCCGCGAGCGTCACTCCAACCCGCGAAATCGTGAGGCTTTGATCAATCCTGATACGACTAACCGCAATGTCGATCGACGCAGCGTCGATAAGTGCATTACCCTTTTCCCGCACCGCGTCCATGTAGCCGCGGCCCACGTCCGTGCGCACGACCTGCATCCAGTTTTCGCTTTGGCCACCGAGTTGACGCAGCTTGATGGTGACCTCAAGTTCGGCGAGTTTCTTTGATACGCTGCGTGAGAGTTCGGCAAATTGCGCAATTTGCCCACGGTCATGCATGTAGAGCTCGCGCAACTTGTCGAGGTTTGGTGCGATTTGGACGAGGGCTTCACCGTAAGAGTCCAGATATTTTTGATCACCTGTCAACAGATAACCGCGCTGCCCGGTTTCAGCATCGAGCATATTTCGCAGCAGGGAACTCAGCTCACCGCGCTTTTCTTGTTGCAGCGACATGTTCTCGGCGCTAACGATAGAGCGCTGATAGCCCATTTCATTGAGCGCGATGAGGGCGGCCACCGCTAGCACAGCCATCGGCAGCGCGAGCGTCCATTTGGTTTGCGTGAGCCACTTGATTGGGGGGAATTTCATATCCATAGGGCCCTCTAAAACGTCAAAACTTTGCCGCACGGGCGTGAACAAGGCTGAGTTCGATGACGACTGGCGCTACACTCGACTCGCTTCAATTTGCATAGGTAGTACATCGAATGATCAAGATCAGAATCGGCATTGTGGACGATCACAGCATCGTCAGGTCCGGCCTGCGCCAGTTTTTCGAAGACGAGTCCGACTTGCAAGTCGTCGGCGAAGCAGGCAGCGGCGGTGAAGCGATCGATCTGGTACGCAAGACGGAAATGGATGT
>JBDSYI010000350.1:0-2755 GCA_039925745.1 Casimicrobium sp.
GGGCCTGGTGGGTGTGTTGATTGCCGCCGCGTTGCCGTCCGCGCTCGCCAGCCAGAGTGGTTTGGGGCTCGCACGATTCTCGTGGGTGTTCGTGGCGGTGTTGGCGGTGACGTTGCTCATTTTGTGGCGGTTACGAGAGGCAAAGCTTGACGGGCATGACGGTCATTCGGCTCCTCTGTTCGACGTGCTCAAAGACCGCCGCTTCGTTGCGCTGCTGGCGGTCTTTGCGTTAAACGGAATCGCCTCGGCCATCCCGGCGACGTTGCTGTTGTTTTTCATCGACGACGTGCTGCGCGCTAAAGATTGGGAGCCCGTATTTCTGGTGAGTTATTTTCTTGCCGGAGCGCTCGCCATGCCGCTTTGGGTCGCGCTCGCGGCTCGCCTCGGCAAGGTGCAGGCATGGGGCATTGGCATGATCCTCGCCGTGCTGGCTTTCTTCTGGGCGGCAACCTTCGGCGAGGGCGATCGCACCGCGTTTTTAATCGTCTGCATCGCAAGCGGTATCGCACTTGGAGCCGATCTGGCGTTGCCACCCGCGCTGCTGGCTGATGCCATTGACAAGCAAAATGCGCGCGAAAAAACGGGCAGCTATTTCGGCATCTGGACGTTTGCGACCAAGGCCAATCTTGCACTCGCAGCGGGGCTCGCACTGCCTGTTATCAGCGCGTTTGGCTATCGCTCGGGCGAACCCACATCAAACGTTGCCGCGTTAACGCTGGCATACACATTACTCCCCTGTGCGCTCAAACTATGTGCTCTCGCACTACTCTGGAAAATTCACCGTCGCTTCTAAGGCGGCATAAAGGAACATCATGAAATACATTATTCGTTCATTCATCTTCGCGCTTACGGCGCTGCTGATGGTGGGTTGCGCCTCCGTGCAAGTCGCCGATTACGCGCAGGAGAAGCCCAAGTTCGACCTGCGCGAATACTTCAACGGTCGCGTCATCGCGCACGGCATCGTGCAGGATCGCTCGGGTAAAGTCATTCGCCGCATGACGGTAGATATGGTGGGCACGTGGGTGGGTGACACCGGCACGCTGAACGAAGATTTCACGTACTCCGATGGCAAGAAAGAGCGCCGCATCTGGACAATCAAGAAGCAGGGCGATCGCTACATCGGCACAGCTGCAGACGTCGTGGGCGAAGCCATTGGCGAGGCCTCGGGTAATGCCCTCAACTGGAAATATGTGCTTGCCCTTCCGGTTGACGATAAGGTCTACAACGTCGATTTCGACGACTGGATGTGGCAGCTAGACGACAAAGTCATGATGAATCGCGCGGTGTTCTCCAAGTTCGGATTCAAAGTGGGCGAAGTACTCATTTCCTTCCAGAAACAATGAGTACGCTCAATCCACAGATCCGCGACTGGTCGAAGCAGCGCGTCTGGATTGTCGGCGCGTCCACAGGCATTGGCAAGGCGCTCGCCGACGCGCTGCTGGCGAAGGGCGCGCGCGTCGCCGTCTCTGCGCGCCGCGCTGAAGTGCTTGATCAGGCGTTCGGTCAGCAGTCACGAGCGCTCCGCTTGCCGCTCGACATCACGAACAACGAGGCGATGGCTGCAGCGCTCGACAGCATTCATCAAAGTTGGGGTGGACTCGATCTCGGTATCATCATGGCGGGCACGTATCGCGCTATGCGCGCGTGGGATTTGAACGACGAAGCAATCCGCGACATGATGCAAACCAATGTTTACGGCGCGATGAACGCCAGTGCGTTGCTGTCCAAATACTTCCTGAAACAAGGCACCGGCCACGTAAGTATCGTTTCGTCTGTCGCGGGCTATCGTGGCCTACCCAAGGCGCTGGTCTATGGCCCGTCCAAAGCGGCGATGATCAACTTTGCGGAAACGCTCTACATGGACTTGAGGGAAAAAGGCATCGGCGTTACGGTCGTGAACCCCGGCTTCGTCAAGACGCCGCTCACTGCGGGTAACGACTTCAAAATGCCCCACTTGATTGAGCCAGAAGAGGCGGCCGCGTCGATGATCAAGGGCTACGAGGCTGGAGATTTCGAAATTGATTTTCCGAAAGCGTTCACCCGGCAGCTAAAGTTTTTGCGACTACTGCCGTATAGCATGTACTTTAAGCTCATCAAAAAATCGACGGGGCTATGACGGAGCGGCTGGACGCACTGGTTCATTACTTCGAGCGAATCAGCGAAGCCACCGTTCCGCAACTGGGCAATTTCTACGCCCCCGACGCCTACTTCAAAGCCCCATTCAACGAAGTGCACACGGTACATGCGATTGAGGAAATCTTTGCCCACATGTTCGGCCCGCTTTTCGATCCGAAATTCATTGTGCACACACGGATCGAACAGGGCGACGAAGCTTTCATCACGTGGGACTTTCGTTTTCGCATCAAAAAATACAAACCCGACGTTGAGCAAATTATTCGCGGCGGCTCACACCTGCGCTTCGACGCACAAAACAAAGTCTGCTATCACCGCGACTACTGGGACGCAGCGGAAGAGCTTTATGAAAAATTGCCGCTGATCGGCGGGCTTATGCGTTTCATGAAACGCCGAATGGCCTAGAGCCTCAAGCCAACGCCAATTTGCCAAAGCCGAAAAAGTCTGGCTATAATGGAGGGCTTCGGGACGTTAGCTCAGTTGGTAGAGCAGCGGACTTTTAATCCGTTGGTCGGCGGTTCGAGCCCGCCACGTCCTACCACCGCCTTTTGGCGTTAAAGATTTAAAAATAACAAAACAACAAAATAAAAAGCCTGGCATTGCCGGGCTTTTTTGCATCTGG
>JBDSYI010000351.1:0-5689 GCA_039925745.1 Casimicrobium sp.
AAAGTCGATATGTCGACTTTTGGCGATCTAGCCCCCGTCAAATAGTCGATACACGGAAAAGCTGATTCCATATCAACCGAACGAAAACGCCCCCGGCCACACCCACAACAACACGCTGGTCATCACCAGATAGCGCAAAAATTTCCCGAGTGCACCATATAAAAAGCACGGCCAGAACGGTAGTTTGAGCCATCCAGCAAGCGTAGCGAGTGGGTCACCGACCACCGGCAAAAAGGCAAAAAAGCACGCTTTCGGCCCAAGCCGCTCCAGCCAGGCGAGCGCCTTTGCCTGAACGGTCGAATGTTTGTAGCCTTCGTAAGCGCGCTTTGCGCAGAAACCCATCCACCAGTTGATGGCGCCGCCCAGCGCGTTGCCGGCGGTTGCCACCAAAATCGTCGCCCAATACAAGTCGGGATTGAGCTTGATGAGCCCAAAGACGGCGGGCTCCGAACCCAACGGTAAAAGCGTGGCCGACACCAGACTGACCACGAACACTGTCGACAGCCCGAACTGCGGCAACGCCAACGCTTGAAGAACACTCGCGAACCATGCTTCCATCACTGGCATTTTGCAGCATGGGCTGCAATGTCAAGCATCAATCGCGCAAGTTTGAAATTGCGTCCAGCGCCGACGCGAAGCGCGCATCTCCCTGGCCGTCAATCTTTGCGACTGGCACGTGCAACGCCGCAAGTTCACTGGCGATCATCGCATTGATCGGCTGACGCACGTGCACGCCATCGCGCTGCCCGTCGGCAACCCAGGCAATGTCCGGCTCAAGCACAAGCGTTAGCGCGTAACGCATTTGCAGCGCACGAGCACGTGGCAAGAGCGACTGATCGCCGAAAACGAACTCGCTGTAAATGGCAGTTAAAAGCGGCGCGGTGTCGCAGAACACGAAAGGCGCGTTGGTAATTCGCGCACGCACCACAGCGGCCGATTCGTGAATCACTTGCGTTTCCAGAATCAGCAATTGCTCGCCACGCGTGGGTGTGCGCTGCTGTAATTCGCAGAATTCGCGCAAATATTCCGGCACCCACGGGCAAGTGAAGTGGCTGGCAAGTGCCTGCGCGAGCGTGGTTTTGCCGGTGCTCTCGGCCCCGATCAGGCAGATGAGTTTGGGTTGCAAGCTCATGAGGTTTTTAGTTTTTTAGTCCACCCGATCCAGCCCCAGATCGCAAGCAGGAAAAAGATCACGTACAAGACAACGGTCAGGTGCAAACCTTTGTAGGTAAACAACGCAATACTGGCTGCGTTCACCACGAGCCACAGCGGCCAATTCTCAATAAATTTGCGTCCGAGTAATACCGTGCCAACAATGCTGCCTGCCGTGACAAAACCATCGGCTAACGGCACATCGGAATCGGTGATAGCGCGCAGCAGTAACGTACAGGCAACCCAGAGCACCGCCCACGCACCCAGAGTAATGGCGATGCCGTTGCGGTCAAGACGCGCGATCTTCAGCGGTGCATTTGAGTCTGCGCGATGTCCGCGTAACCATTGCCACCAACCCCACACCGCAGCGACAGCGAAGAACGTATTCACGCCGGCCTCACCATACAGTTTGCTCGCGTAAAACAGCCACACGTAGAGCGCGCTGGCGATAATGGTCAGCGGCCAACCCCAGTGAATCTCGAACACGTTGCAGCCGATGTTCGCAAGCGCGAGTACGAAGGCAATCACTTCTAGCCAGGTGACTGCCGTGCCGAGAAGCGTGAAGGCGGTTTCAAGCATTATGACCTTATTTGCGGGCTTGATTCCTCCCCCTTCAAGGGGGAGGTTAGGTGGGGGATGGTTTTGTGCGGCATTCGAATAGAAACTAAATTATCGAAATAACCCATCCCCACCCTGACCCTCCCCTTGAAAGGGAGGGAACTATCCGTTCTTCAGAAATCCACCGTAACACTGCCGCGCAAAGTGCGTGGCGTCGACGGGAACAGATAAATTCCGCCCCAATACTGCGTCGGTGCTTCGCGCCAGTAAATGCGGTTAGTCAGGTTCTCAACGTTCAATCGAAGCAGCGTTGATTTGCCCATCAGTTTCGTTTGATAGCGAACTCCGGCGTCGAGCTGCCATGCGTTTGGCAAAGTGACACTGCCATCCGCAGTCACGTTCTTTCCGCTTTCAAAAACTGCCAGCGCGTTCAAGGCAAAACCAGGAATCGCGGCAATTTTGTAGTCAGCGAACAACGACGTTTTTATGCGTGGCACGTTGGTGACGCGCTGCCCGATCAGCGTCGGATCAACGGCCTTGATGAATTTGGCGTCGAGCAGTGTCATGCTGGCTTGCACAGACAAAGCTTCGTCCACGCGGCCCGTCGCGGCCAGCTCAAAGCCGCGATGGCGCGCTTCTTTTCCGCCCGCCACGCGAATGGGGACGCCGCTCGCGGTGGCAATGTCGTCAGCGTAAGGCTTGTCGATACTAAACAGCGCAGCCGTGACCAGCAGGCGGTTGCTGGCCTGCCACTTCGCGCCGATTTCTATTTGTTTGCTTTTCAACGCTGGCAGCGCTTCGCCATAGTTCACAAAACGTGACGCGCGATTAGGCACTACTTCCAGCTCAACTCCCTGTCCCCATGAGCCGTAGAGCATGGTGCTGGCTGATGGCGACCATGCGAGTCCCGCCCACGGTGTGGTGACCGTTTGCTCATAGCTGACCGCGCGCGTACCATCGCTTCGTTCGCTGGCCCGGTTAAGTTGCGAGATACGAACTCCAGCGAACGATTGCACGGTGGCCGTCAAGTTGGAGCGCAGGCTCGCATAGCCTTCAATCGCACGTTCACGGCTGTTGGTATTGAGATCCAGCGGCGTCGGATCAGCGGGCAGGGCGACGGGCGTGTAGATGTTCGTGCTGCCAACATAGTTGTAGGCCTGAAGTGGCGGCAAATCCGCGCGGATGTTTCGGCCTGCAACACCAAATCGAACGTTGTGCTGCATGCCGAAGGCACCAAATTTACCGTCAAGATACGCGTCCCAGCTTGACACTTTACGCTTCTCGCCTTCGCTGCGGAAATCGTAAATATCGACGTCACCATTTGCACATAGACCGGGATAAACGTAGTTCGTCGCATTGCTGCACCCGTCCGGAAAGGCAATACGGTCATTCAATTTGCTGTTCTGTACGTTGGCCGCGATGCGCGCCTGCCAGTCGGCGCTAAAGCGATGATTGAGTGCCACCTGCGCGGTCGATGTCGTCGTCTGAAACGGCAGCGACCAGGACTGGTTGTTGAGGTTTAAGCGCGGATTGATTCGCGTGGGCAACGTATCGCCCACGCCGTCGCCGTTGAGGTCAAGCAGACCCAGCCCAGGAACGTCCGGTTGCGAACGGCGGTGGTATTCAAAGTCTGCCGATATCGACGTCTGAGCGCTAAGCTGCGTTGCCATCGCAAGGCTTGCAAACTGGCGGTCGCCATTAGTGTGATCGAACTGCGAGCGCAGGCGTTCCGCGGCAACGTTGATGCGCACGCCAACGCTGCCAAACGAAGTATTGGCATCAACGTGCGCCTTGGCGGTGCCGTATTGGTCGCCGCTGACGGTCGCAGTGGTGAAGGCTTCTTTCAGTGGCACTTTGGTGACGTAATTCACCAATCCGCCGGGTGCAGAAACACCCGACTGCAACCCCGCGACGCCTTTCAAAATTTCGATGCGCTCTTTGTTTTCAAAGGCAATCGGCGCGTAGTTCGTCATTGCCAGACCGTTACGACGGAAATTGCCGGTCTGGTCGAGCAAAAAGCCGCGAATCGACAGGCTCTCTATGTAGCCGAGCGTGTTGTAAGAGTCTGCGAGCGACGAATCGAGCTTAAGCGCCTGTGACAGCGTCTGCGCGCCAGTGCTAGCGAGCAAATCGGCACCGATGACGGTGATGCTTTGCGGCGTTTTGGCGAGCGGGGCGTTGAAACCGCCGACGTCCGCGTCATCGGCATCGAGCACTGGGGCGGACTTGCCAGTCACCGTGATCGGTTCGATCTTTTGGGGTGGCGGCGTCTGCGCGAACGCAACACTTGAGAGGGCAACAGTGAATACTGAAGCCAGTGGTTTTTGTAGGTTTTTTAGACAATAAGCCATCGAATTTCCTTTATCGACGGCAGGGCAGAAGTACACGAACTAACCCGGTAGAGCCCGGGTGAAATCAGCGACGCTTCCCTGCGCAAGAATTACCTTGATCAAGTTCCAGGGTGTCATCTCAGCCAACTCTCTCGCGAAAGCCAGCACCCCTAGCGTGTGTGGGCATGCAATCTGCATGTCCGATCCGTATTGTAGACGTGAGCGAATGTGACAACTCTTTTACACTCGCGCCTGAGAAAAAATCTTGTGCAGCGGTCCCTGCCGCCGCCCGCACCCAAAATCGCGAAAATAGACGAGGATTCCTGATGCTGCTGGGCTTTGTGTTTCTCTATTTGCTGGTGACAATCGCAATTGGCCTGTGGGCTGCGCGTCGTGTGAAAAACACGGCAGACTTTGCGATTGCGGGTCGTGGCCTGCCGCTTTTCATGATCGTCACTACGACGTTCGCGACGTGGTTTGGCAGCGAAACAGTGCTCGGAATCGGTGCAAAATTCGCGCAAGGCAACTTGGGTACTGTGGTGGAAGATCCGTTCGGTGCGGCGTTCTGCCTGATCTTTGTGGGCATGTTCTTCGCCGCCAAACTCTACAAATTGACGCTGTTAACGATCAGCGACTATTACCGTCAGCGCTTCGGCAAATCGGTAGAGATTTTGTGCTCCATCATCATTATGCTCTCGTATCTGGGCTGGGTGGCGGCGCAGGTCACCGCACTTGGCCTCGTGTTCAACGTGCTTTCGGCGGGCAGCATCACGTTCGAGTGGGGCATGGTTATTGGCGTCATCTCGATACTGATTTACACGCTATTTGGCGGCATGTGGAGCGTGGCGGTGACTGACTTTATCCAGATGATTGTGCTCGTGATCGGGCTATCAATCATCGCCGTCATCGCGGGCGACATGGCGGGTGGCGCAGATAAAGTGATCGCGTTCGCGCAGAGCAAAGACATGCTGCGCTTCTTGCCACCGCCGTCGGAGACACCGGTCAAGGACATGCTATTTTTTCTGGCCGCTGCGATCACCATGATGTTGGGCTCGATCCCGCAACAGGACGTGTTCCAGCGCGTGATGTCGGCGAAAGACATTAAGGCCGCGACGCGCGGGCCCGTGATCGGTGGCATTTGCTATCTGCTGTTTGCGTTTGTACCGATGTTTCTGGTGGTCGCGGCAATGGTGATTTTGCCGGAGCAAACCGCCGAGTTTTTGAAGGATGATCCGCAGAAAATTTTGCCGACGTTGATTTTGACGAAGATGCCGCTGATTGCGCAAATCATCTTTTTTGGCGCACTGCTCTCCGCGATCAAATCGACGGCCTCGGCGACGCTCCTCGCTCCTAGTGTTACTTTCGTTGAAAACATCTACAAGCATTTCAACAAGCAGATGAACGATCAACAAACGTTGAAGGCGATGCGCGTCACGGTACTGCTGTTCGCCGTTTTCGTGCTGGGCTACGCGATGGCCTCACGCGGGACCAAGATCTACGACATGGTGTCGGGCGCGTATCAGGTCACGCTGGTGGGCGCCTTCGTGCCGCTGGTGTTCGGCTTGTACTGGACTCGGGCGACGACTCAGGGAGCCCTAGCCTCGATCATCTTCGGTATCGGGACATGGTTGCTGTTCATGATCATGCCG
>JBDSYI010000352.1:0-7518 GCA_039925745.1 Casimicrobium sp.
AACAAGGCCGATTGTTTGAGCGTTTACGGCGTCGCCCGCGAGACGCACGCCATTACCGGCGCACCGTTGGCGGCTGAGCCAACAGGCACGGTCAAAGCGACGCTCACCGAAGTGCTGCCCGTTAAAGTGCTGGCCCCCGACCTTTGCGGTCGCTTCGCCGGTCGTGTGATTCGTGGTGTGAACGCGAAGGCGTCCACGCCGGCATGGATGCGCGAACGCCTCGAAAAATCCGGCCAGCGCTCGATCACCGCGCTCGTGGACATCTCGAACTACGTGATGCTCGAAGCGGGTCGCCCGACGCACGTGTTCGACCTCGACAAGATAAGCACGGCCCCCAGCGGGGTCAGCGGCGGCCTCGAAGTCCGTTGGGCCAAAAAGGGCGAAACCCTCAAACTGCTCAACGGAAACACCGTTGAGCTCGACGAAAATGTCGGCGTGATCGCGGAGACGCAGACCGGAGCCGTTGAATCGCTGGTCGGCATTATGGGCGGGGACAGGACCGCCGTTTCGCTCGACACGACCAACGTCTACGTCGAGGCCGCGTTCTGGCATCCGCTCGCCATTCAAGGCCGCGCACGTCGCTTCAATTTCTCCACCGATGCTGGCCATCGCTTCGAGCGAGGCGTCGATTGGGAAACGATCCCCGCCCATCTGGACCGCATCAGTGCGCTGATTCTCGAAATCTGCGGGGGTGAAGCAGGGCCGATTGACGACCAGATCATCAACTTACCCAGCCGCAAACCGGTGACGATGCGGATCGCTCGCGCACACAAAGTCATTGGTGTAGCCGTTGCGCCGGATGAAATGGCCAGCATTTTCACGCGGTTGGGCCTCACGCACACTCGCACAGGCGAAGCCTTTATCGTCACGCCCCCAAGCTACCGCTTCGACATCGAAATCGAAGAGGATTTAATCGAAGAAATCGCCCGCATTTACGGCTTCGACAACATCCCCGCGCTACCGCCCGTCGCGCGCGCGGCCATGCGCGCCCAGCCTGAGGCAACGCGCTCGCTGCACGAACTGCGCGCCGCGTTCGCCGCGTGCGACTACTTCGAAACGATCAATTACAGCTTCGTTGACAAATCGTGGGAGCACGAGTTGCTCGGCAACGCCGATCCGATCAATCTGCTGAACCCCATCGCCAGCCAGATGGCGGTGATGCGTTCGTCGCTGATTCCGGGCTTGCTGGCCATCGTTCAATACAACGTCAGTCACAAAGCCGACCGCGTCCGCGTCTTCGAGCTGGGCAAGGTCTTCAAACGTGACGCCAGCGTCGCCGACGGACCGCTTTCCGTTGCCGGAATCACCCAGCCGCTCAAGCTTGCCGGCGTGGCGTTTGGCGGCGCGGTGGCCGAACAATGGGCGAGTCAGAAACGAGCGGCTGATTTTTACGACGTCAAAGCGGATTTGGCGGCGGTACTGCCCGACGGCGCGCATTTCGTCGCCGCCGAACATCCGCTGTTGCATCCCGGCCGCTCCGCAAAGATCGAATTGAACCATGCCACCATCGGCTGGATCGGCGAATTGCACCCCAAACACCTGTCACGATTCGAGCTGACCTCCGCCCCGATTGTGTTCGAGGTGGACGTGGCGCCGCTGCAACAACGCGCCCTAACGGTGCATATGCCCGTATCCAAACAGCCGCTCGTTCGCCGGGATATCGCGCTGGTCGTCGCCAATGCCGTTAATTCTGATGCCTTGGTCAACAGCCTGAAGAAAGTCGCGCCTGCCTTTGTACGCTCCGTGGATGTATTTGACGTTTACCGCGGTTCCGGTGTCCCAGAAGGACAAAAAAGCGTTGCAATTCGGGTACTTATGCAAGATACTGAACGTACGTTGGCAGATACAGAGATCGAGGGAGCTTGCCAACAAATGCTTTCAAAAGCGCAAGAACAACACGGCGCGACACTACGCGCGTAACTATTTTTTAGCAGCGGCACGATGCCTGAATCGGTCACAAAAGCGGAGCTAGCAGACGTCTTGTTTGAGCGATTGGGCTTGAACAAACGCGAAGCGAAAGACATGGTCGACTACTTCTTTGAAGAAGTACGCGAGGCTTTGGAGCGCGGCGAAGATGTGAAGCTTTCCGGTTTTGGTATTTTTAATTTGCGCGAAAAATCGCAACGTCCCGGCCGAAACCCCAAGACCGGTGAAGAAATCCCGATCAAGGCCCGGCGCGTTGTCACCTTCCACGCCAGCAATAAACTCAAAGCCCAGGTCGATTCCGCACATGCCGAGCGAGACCCAAGCATCCTCTGAACTGCCGCCGATCCCGGCCAAGCGCTACTTCACCATCGGCGAAGTCAGCGAACTGTGTCTGGTCAAGCCGCACGTGCTCCGCTATTGGGAGCAGGAGTTCACGCAATTGCGCCCGGTAAAGCGACGCGGCAACCGGCGCTATTACCAGCATCACGAAGTCTTGCTGGTTCGTCGCATTCGCGAACTGCTTTACGGCGAAGGTTTCACCATCATCGGCGCACGTGGGCGGCTGGACGAGGAGGCGAACGGCGGGCAAACCGTGTCGACGCGGCGTCGTGGTTCACAGGCTGCGCAAGTCGCGCAACTTGCGCAAGGTAAGGCGGCAACCGATGACATTGACCTCGAAGCGCTGCGCATCGACTTGATTGCCATCGCCAATTTGCTCGATGCCGGTTGAACCGTCAGGCAGTGCACGAAAGCACTGCTAGAATTCAAAGCTTCGGTGTGTGGCGCAGCCCGGTAGCGCACTTGCATGGGGTGCAAGGGGTCGTAGGTTCGAATCCTATCACACCGACCATATAAATCAGGGACTTAGCGCCGAATGGCTGTGGGTCCTTTTTCTTTTCTGCTCCCATAAGCTGTCATTGTCCCAACCATTGTCCCAACTGGGACGAAAGCTGGTGACGGGGGCCGTTGTTGCGCAATGGCAACTGCCCATAAAGACCAGCAGTCCTGTTGGGCGATGTTGCCCGGCACCGACGTTCTTTGTGCGGGCGTCCACACCGATATTTCATTGCCCACTGGGCACTGCCCAGGATGCCCCATGAGCACCCGTTCCTGTGGAATTGACGCTGATCGGGTTCGCGTAAGCGCCCTATTCGAAAAACAGCCGCGGTATCCCGACTGGGTCGCCATCAATCGTGCGCACCTGTTCGCTGCGGGTGCTTTGGCGCTTGGCGCGACCTTCAGCCGCAATCTCCAGTGGCACGCCATTCACTTAATCGGCCGTAGAGTAGCGTAGCTCTGGAGACCAACTCGCCATGTGGCCGGTAAACGGCGACGTGTGTTTGCCGTTGATCGCCACCGGCAATCGAGCGCGCTGCGCGCTGGGACCGTTTGCGCCGGGGTCACTGAGCCCAGCAGCGACAATGGCGTTCATCAGACGATAAGCGGCAGCGCCGTCCGTCAACGGCTCATTCAGCCGGTAACCGGCTTGGTGGTTGCCCGCCGAAGTTTCAATCAACCAAGAGGGAGGCAGGGCGAGATGCTCTATCGCGACCTAGGTGCCCGCGTCATCGAAAATGACCGTGTACAGCGCATGAAAGCGCGCCTTCTGCCGCCGGTATTGACCCGCCTCGTCGGGCCGGAAGATGGCCAGTCTGAAGTAGTTTTTGGCGTCGGCAGGCAGACTGTTGGTCGTGTCGGAATCATTGATCCACGACTTGCCGAACCATGCTCTGCTCGGCGCGCTAGCGGGGTTGCCTTCAAAGCTGAGAACTATCGGGCATGCCTGGACCAATTCGCTCCCAAACACCGTCAACAAAAATTCCTCGTTGCTGACGGCCGGAATGGTGTCGTTCGGGTCCATGACGCAAGTGACAACGTTCACGCACGAGTCATCGGTTGTGTCGGTTGTTTCGGTTTCTATCGCGCTACGCTGAGAATGTGCCACGGCTGCATACATGGTCGGCCTCCTCAAGCCACAGGCTTGCGGGCGGCTTCCAGTTGCAGTACCAAGGTGCGAATTTCGGAGTCTGACTTGCCCGCGATACGGGCGGCGTTGAGAGCGGCGACCTCTTTTGCTGGCCAGCCAACGCAGCGCGGACCCAGATGGACTTGCGACGTCCAAAGGCCCTGATCGATTCTCAGGTACACAGTGGATCGGCTATACCCCGATGCCGCCTTGACGGCCGGTAAGCGGAAAATCGTATTTGCCATTTCGTATTTCTCCAAACAGTATTGAACTTGCTTGGAGCTAGCGTAGGTGGGCGATTTCATGCCGCGCGGGCGCCCGTTTGTAGGCGCATTTCGTTGGGGCCTGAGCAGTTTGGATGCCTATCGCAGGCGCCCGAAACTGTACCCGCGTGGACTTTTGTTTGATCTTGAAAATGCTCATGTTTTAGTTCCTACCGTTAAAAAAAGAGGCAATGCACGCAACGTGTTCGCCTGGTCGACAAGCAAGGCCAGCGTCATTTGCAGGCGATTAATTTATCGAAATTCTTCGTTGATAATTCTTAAGGGCTTCGCGCAGTCACCCTGTACTGCTGCGCATGATCGATGTGGTGCAACCTGCTGAAACTGTCGCCACCGAAAAAATTGATCGCATCAGAGGCCTCCCCTTGGCCGAGGTCGAACGCCCGGTCGACTTCATTCGGGCCATGGGCGCACGATTAGCGGTGCCGCGTATCGTGGATATGTCTAATCTCGCGGTTGAGGCCGACGAAGCTGCCCGCATCGTGCTGGAGTCCGAGCAGCAGCTGCCACTGAAGCTTGATTTGCAAATGGCGCGTGACGAACATGAGATTGGCTGTGAGCGTCCGCGTGAGGGGGTGTAACTGGGAGAGACAACCCAATTCGCGATCTGTCTGCTGCTGGCCGGGACCATAGCGACCTTGTTGAATCATTCGCCGACTCCGATGGGCCAATTTAGCTGGAGCTAAATTTCCTGTTCAAGCGCTCTTCATTCCCCAGTTCCTCGACGCTCGTCACTGGTTCGCTGAACAGATTAACGACTGTTTCTTGCCGGGAAACACTGGCGCATCGGTAATAGCCGCACCCTCGCCAACATTTGCTCCCAGATCGGCGTTAGGAGCCCGATTAGGCAGTCTCCGGGCGTAATAAAGCGTTTTCGGAAGCGCGGGCTTGTCATCCAACCCCCGCAACCGCGCCCAGTCCCGCCAATAAAAGGCGATCAGGTCTCCGACCTGGACCCGAGCTAGCCGAAAGCCCACGGTGGCGTAAATCGAGACGATAAGCGACTGGAGCTGAACATCCCGCTTGCTGGCAATCGCATAGTGCAGCGAGTCTCGCAACTTTTGGTACTGGTGCGTGGTGTACTTCCAGCTCCAACTGACCCCGTCATGGACCAGCTCATAACCGCCAGGCGCCGTGATTCGTCTCTCCGCGACCGTCATCAAAATTTCTCGTTGCGTAATCTTGCCGCGGCCTGAAGTGGCGAGCAACCACCAGTGCACGGAGTCGCCATCGGCGTAGGCCAGAAACGTCGCGACCGCTTGACCTTTTTTCTTGCGGCGGTTCTTCGAGCTGGCGAGAATTGCAGTTTCGTAAAGTTCGGCGAATTTTTCGCTGAGCGCTTCAAATTTCGCTACGGCTACGACCCCGCCAGTCCACCGATCATAGTGCCTGGCTAGGTCTTGCAAGCGCTGCATTGCGACCGTTTTATTGCGATAAAGCATAGTGTCTTCCGATTTGTAAAACATTACTTTACCTAGATCGTTTGTTGATAATTCCTCCCTTTTTAGGGTGCAAAAAAGCAACAGAGCGACAACGCAATAATGAAACGCAATCCCCTGAATAGAGGACACAGCGTTGCTTTGGTTTTTCGAAAAGCAACAGCATTAATTAAGATTCCGAGCCGCCCCCAGGCGGGTTGGATCACAACCGAAAACCCAAAGAAAAACCGTACATTGGAATTGCGAAATAAGTTGATCTCGGGGGGAAAGCCAAACCCTCATGCCCCACCACTTTAGTGAGAAAGTTTGGGGGCGCCAACCCCTGACAAAAACGAGTCGCACGTTGTTGAATTAAAGCCGCCCAGCCAGGGCGGGTCGGTGAAGCGTGGTGCTTCTAATAGAGCTCGCCACGTTACGAAGGGCGCTCAGCTCTGCAATGAGTTGTTCGACCTGATCGCGGCTTCGGCTTCGAGATTGGGCGACAAGGAAACGGGTCGGCGGGTAAACAACCGTCGCAACCCTGACACGATCGATCAAGGAGCCCAGAACATCGGGAAAACTCCCGTCACTGAAGCCAACACCCTGGATGACCGGGGCAATTAATAGGCGCAGGATGACGACACCAGCCAAGGCTTAGCGTTGCCGAAATGCAACGACGACCGACAGCGCCAAGGTAAACAAGGCGCGGCAGCATGAACGATGTTTGTTTGTGGAATGTTTGGGGCGGCGGGCACCTCGCGGAAATGTGAGGGTCGATGGACAGCTTAAGGGTTAAATGCGCGGGAAAACGCGCTAGGTGAGACTGAAGGGCCAGTGCCTGAAAAGGCAAGCAGGAAACGCAGATGAGCACAACTTTTAAAGGAACCGTTTTGGAATCTTGGGTCCTGAAACCTCAGCAATGAGGGTAGGCGTATGCCAATGTTGTGTATCGGAGTTTGCTGGCATTTCAGTTTGTGGTCGAGTGAGCTAACTTGGGAATTTCTTAACTCTGTTCGAGGGTGGCACCGAAGAATTTAGGAGAAAGAAAGGGAGACTGGGCGAGTTGCGTTAATACCAAAGTGCAGACCTGCTGGTGTGTGCAATTGGGAGCGAAAGCCTGGGCCGACGAAAGACAAGGACGTGTGGTGGTGGTGTGGGACGCTTGGCGGCGTTCCCCCAATCCGAGCAGTGATCAGCAATTTCGGAAGTTGAAATGATGGGGTTTGGCGACCTCGGACCTGTCGGAATTAAGCAGTATCTAGACAGGCGTCGTAATTAATCGGCACATAGGTGAAAGCCAATTGTGAAAGCTCAAAGGGGCAACGTACGAAGTTTTGGAGCGCTTGGCGCTTAATAAGAAGTTGATCCAGAATCGCTGGAATCGCTGGAAACGGTGAACGCAGCACCTACGCGGCGCTCACGAATTTATGAATGGAACGGCATTTTTTACCGGTGCTTTGAAAAAAGCACAACCACAACCCGCAGCTCAGACTACCAAGTTTGACTGCGGGTTTTTTTCGCAATCTCTACGCGAACTGCACGATGAAAAGACGGCTGCATTTATTGATAAGGCGGATGACGTGAGAATAAAGCGGGTCACGTTTTTGTAATGTTGAACCGCAACTCAAGCGGGTCACACGAGATGTCCGGGTACTACGGCTGGGTTGGTTGAATGTTCGCGCCGAGTACATTTTGACCAGAGTGCCGGCCCGGAACTGACCAATCCCAATTCGACGCGACTTGATCCACACGCCGTGTTTAAGCCCGCGGTGAACAGGCGAGGAATCTTGGCGCCGTGGCCAATATAGCGTCGGCATCGATATTAAGGAGGAGGGTGCGTAGGGACGTCGCCTCAAAACTCGCCAACCACCTCGCCAAAAAGAACGCCTGCTTCGCAGGGGTGTGCGATTTGGAAGCGATGCCCGTT
>JBDSYI010000353.1:0-3733 GCA_039925745.1 Casimicrobium sp.
CGCGTTGGTCATGCTGGGTTTCACGCGAAATTTTCTTGATCAACGCCTGGTCTTCTTTCGAGAACTTGTCCCACGCCATCTTTGACATCACGAAGATTTCCGGAATGATCAGATGGTTGGTTTGCTCATAGTACTTCGCGCCGGTCGAATAGTGATTGGACGTGAAGAAGCTCGGTGGATTGTTTTCTGCACCATCGACCACGCCGGTTTGCAGCGCGCTGAACACTTCGCCGTAAGCCATCGAAATGCCGTTGCCGCCCATTGCGTTCATGGTGTCGACGAAGAGCGGGTTGCCCATCATGCGAACTTTGATGCCTTTGAGATCGGCGGGTGTACGTACGGGCTTCTTGGTGTAGAGGCTACGCGAACCACCATCCATCCAGCCGAGCGCAACAAGGCGCGCTGGGCTTGCCGTCACTTTTGCCAGCAGTTCATCGCCAATGGGGCCGTCGATCACGTGACGCATGTGTTCCTCGCCGCGAAACACGAAGGGCATGTTGAACACGTTCACATCATTCACGACGGGTCCAACTACGCCGAGCGAAATCCGCGCGATCTGAATGGCACCGAGCTGAACTTGTTCAACGACTGCTTTTTCTTCGCCGAGGACGCCGCCAGGATACATCTGAATCTTGATGCGTCCATTCGTCGCAGCGTCGAGCTTTTTGCCCATGTTTTCAATGGCAACAACGGTGGGGTAGCCCGCCGGATGGGTGTCGGTGGCTTTGAGTACGACGTTTTGTGCGTACACGCCGAACGTCAGGGCGCCAGCAAGCGTCATCGCTGCCAAAGTTTTCAATTTGAATTTCACGTTAGGGTCTCCTTGGGTGGTTGTGAGTGACTATTTTCAGTAACAGGGGTCATGACAGCAGGAACTTCGGCTCGGGCAAGCCGCGCACGCCGGGGCTAAGCGCGAATACGCCGCCTGCCAGCGGTTGATCCGCCAAGCCAGCATCGTCAACGCCCGATGGTCGTATCGAGGTGACAAAAAGGGTATCAAGGTTTTCCCCACCAAAGGCGCACATGGCGGGCTTTTTGACGGGAACAGCGAGCGAGCGGTCGAGCTTGCCGGACGGGGTAAAGCGGTGAATCAGCCCGGCGTCGTTGCCGCAAATCCAGTAGCAACCATCGGCATCAACCGCTGCGCCGTCAGGGCGACCGGGCAGGGGATTCATGTCTACAAACACGCGCTTGTTGCTCGGCGTGCCAGAGTCGGTGTCGTAGTCAAACGCCCAGATCATCTGCACCGACGGATGCGAATCCGACAAATACATGGTCTTGCCATCCGGGCTAAATGCCATGCCGTTCGGCACGATCATCTGTTCAAACAGCACGCGTTGGTCGCCTGCGCCGTTAAAACTGCTCACTGCGCCAACGGCGTTCGCGTCGGCCATGTTGAGGAACATGGTTCCCGCGAGAAATCGGCCTTGACGATCACAGCGACCATCGTTGAAGCGCATCGTCGGTGCGGCATGGTTTGCCTTTGCGAATAAGGCCGTGGTCGTGCTGCCATCGTCATTAAGCGTCACGCGGAATACGCCCGTTTCCATCGCGGCGACCCATTGATTGCCCGCAATGTGGGCGATACAACCGACCATTTCGGGCAGCGCCCACGAACGCGTGGTTTGCGACTCGGCGCGCCAGCGCCAGATGTTTTTTGCGGGGATATCAACCCAGTACAGCGCGTCTTCTTCGGGCACCCAAACGGGGCTTTCACCCGTGCCATGTTTGCCGTCAAAAATGAGTGCTGCGGTGGTCATTGAGTGGCTTGGGTCGTGCTTTGGTTACTTGCTCGGGAACGGGCCGAGCTTGACGAAGCCGCCGCCCTGATACTGCATGGCGAGGTCGTCCGCTGCCAAATGCACAGCGGTTGCCTCCATTTCGGCGCGGAACGGTTCTGACGAATCTTTGGGCGTCCAGCCCAGATGCGCGGCCTTGCTGTTATCCCACCAGGTCAGCTTGTTGTCGGATGCGCCGTAGACGATCGTGTGTCCGACGTGCGGGGCGTGCAGTGCGCAGGTGACGAGACTGGTCAGATCGTCATAGCTCAGCCAAGTAGACATCATGCGGCGATCTTTCGGCTTCGGAAACGAGGAGCCGATGCGTACGGACACAGTCTCAATGCCGAAGCGATCAAAATAGTATTGCGCCGTCGCCTCGCCAAACACTTTGCTGATGCCATAGTTGCCGTCGGGTCGAGGCAAGGCGTCGGCGTCAAGGCGCTCGGTCTGTTTGTGAAAGCCAACCGCGTGGTTTGAGCTGGCAAATAGCAGGCGCTTGGTGCCGCTGATTCGCGCCGCCTCGTACAGGTTGTAAACGCCGCGAATGTTCGCGTTCAGAATGGGTTCGAACGCTCCGTCGGTTGACACCCCCCCCAGATGCACCACGGCGTCCACGCCTTCAAGCAGCGCGAGCATCGCATCAAGGTCGCCGAGGTCGCACGGCATTAACTCTTCGTTGGGGGCGGCGTCGCCCAGGTTCGCAACGTCGGACACCCGCAGCGTGTTGGTGAGTGCGGCAAGTCTTGGGCGCAGCACTCTGCCAAGACCACCAGCGGCACCTGTGAGCAACAAACGATTAATTTTGTTCGGCATGTTCGACGTCAATCGCACTTGATTTGTCAGTTATCATACAACACGTAGATTCTTTTCGGTGCTGCCGCAAGTTTGGGCCGCTTTGTACTGCATCGACTGCATCAAGCGATCATAAACGGAGGACGAAGAATAGATGGTAGCGCTAACATTTGCCGTAATGTTAGTACATCAGACGAAAGTGTCAACAGCAGTTTGAGCGGTTAGAGGCGTTCCGAATGGATGAAAGTGCGTCGCCACGCGTCTGCATCCAACGCACCTATGATGACGCGTGTCGCGGTAGGATATGAAAAACGTGGGTGTCAGGTCTGAGTACTCTCTGGATTCAGCCACCACCAAAGCAACTGATTGCAGTTGCGGCGGCTAAATTAAAAGCATGGCTCGCGAAGCCGGGGACTTCATGACGCCCGACTAGAATCACTTTGAGCAGACACGTCCGTTGTCTAACAATATTTACGACCAAGGAAGTGCGCGGATGGCCACACACCTAGCATCACGAACCCTTCGCAAAGGCCGCAGTCTTGCCGTTGAGCTTGTCTCCGCGCTGCAGGATCGCATCAAGGATGGCACTTACGCCGCTGGCATGCGCATGCCGACAGAGGCCGAGATCATGGTCGAGCACGGCGTCAGTCGCACTGTGGTTCGCGAAGCAATTTCGCGTCTACAGCAAGCACAGCTGGTCGTGACGCAGCATGGGATCGGAAGCTTTGTTAGTGAATCGCCGCCCGATGGGCCCGGGTTTCGAATAGATCCGGTCGACGTGGAAACGGTCGTCGACATTATTAATGTGCTCGAGTTGCGCGTGAGCCTGGAGACTGAGTCAGCTGGACTTGCGGCAGCGCGGCGTAACCTGCGACAACTGTCCGAGATGCGAGCAGCCATTGATGATTTTGCACAATGCGCAGCCACTGACTCAGACACCATCGAGGCGGATTTCCGGTTTCATCTGGCGATCGCCGAGGCCACACAAAATCCACATTTCTTCGAGTTGATGCGTCACCTGGGCACCACGCTTATCCCTCGCGCTCGCGTAAATTCGCCGCAGTTAGCCAAGGAAGAAAAAAGCGCCTATCTGGAGCGCGTTAATCGTGAACATAACGTGATTTTTGATGCGATCGAGCGTCAGGATTCCGATTCCGCCA
>JBDSYI010000354.1:0-6735 GCA_039925745.1 Casimicrobium sp.
GCCATTGCGTTTTTGAACCACCCGTCCGTGATGGGCAAGCAGAGTGTCGGTGGACTGCCGTCCGAGAGCACCGCGGCTGATTTTGTCAATGTCAATTTGCGTGCGACCGAGGCCATTCTCTACGCCCACAAATTCAACGATGTCACTTTGCGAGTGCAGCCCGTCGGCCAGCGTTGGCGACTTGCATTACGCAGCAAAGAGGCCACTGGGGTCATCGCGCTTGATACTGCTGCGGACACCGGCGTGGTTGAGGCAGTGGCTGTTCGACTGCAACGTTTTTCGTGGCCGACACCGGTGCCAAACTCAGCGCTCGTCAATGCCACTGAGACGGCTGCACCTAGCGCTGACAATCAACGCTGGCCGAAGCTTGATTTAACTGCCGAGGCCTTCGTGAGTGAAGGTCGCGAACTCGGAAAACTCGAAATGCGCGCGCAACCTGCGGCCAACGAGTGGCGCATCGAACAGGTAAAGCTTACCAACGCCGACGGCACGATTGAAGCGTCGGGTAGATGGCGTCCGAAAGGCGGCCCTACCGTCATCGGCGACACCGCCGTTGACGTCGCGTTGAAATGGAGCGACGCCGGGAAATTTATGGCACGATTCGGCCTGCCTAAAGGGGTGGATCGTGGCGCAGGCACGCTCACCGGAGCACTCAAGTGGGCGGGCAGTCCAGCCCAGTTTTCTTATGCAAAGTTAGGTGGCAAATTTACCCTGGAAACGGCGCAAGGTCGGTTCACCGAGATGGAGCCGGGAATCGGTAAATTGCTTGGTGTATTGTCACTGCAAGCGATTCCTCGTCGACTGTCGCTTAACTTTGACGACCTGTTTGGCAAAGGGCTTGCATTCGACGAAATCAAGGCCGAAGTCGCGATCAATGAAGGTGTCGCCAGTACCGAGAGTTTCACAATCTACGGCCCGTCATCAAGGGTCCAGATTCGCGGCAGTGCGGACATGAATCATGAAACGCAAGACCTTCAGGTGCGAGTCTTCCCAAGTCTGTCGACAGCGACCGCGATTGGCATCGGATTGGCCACCGCGAACCCAGCGATCGGCGCAGCGGTGCTGTTGGGACAGAAGCTTGCCA
Source organism: Casimicrobium sp. (assembly GCA_039925745.1). Classification (GTDB taxonomy): domain Bacteria; phylum Pseudomonadota; class Gammaproteobacteria; order Burkholderiales; family Casimicrobiaceae; genus Casimicrobium. The sequence continues at coordinate 1,085 of JBDSYI010000354.1, forward strand.
AAGATCCCATCGAGCGTTTTCTGATGCGGGAAATTGAGGTGAAGGGGACCTGGACCAACCCGGACGTGAAACAGTCGTCTGACGCGCCGGTCGGTGCTGCGGTTTCGCGCGCTCCGTAGCACAAAATGGGCAGGGCGATTTGACCGTCACCGTGCGCCTTTGAGCAGCACCAACACCGCGCCGCTGCCGCCTCCGTTTGGGCGCGGCTCACAATACGCCAAAACCTCCTCTTTCAGTTGCAGCCAGCGCCGAACCTTGTTTCGTAGCACGGGAATTTTTTGGTGACTGGACAGGCCCTTGCCGTGAATAATCCGCAGACATCTCCAGTCAGCGGCGCGCGCTTTTCGCATGAACGCCATCAAGGCTTCGTGCGCTTCATCCTGATTGTGATTGTGGAGATCTATTTCGGCATTGATCGTCCATTGACCGCGTCGCAATTTGCGTAACAAATCAGGACTCACGCCAGCGCGCAGATAGCTCTGCTCATCCTCAATGTCTGCACCGATGTCCCAGCTCATCGGGCTTGGATAAAGCGCAAGCCGACTGGCGATGAGTGCTGCTTGCTCATCCGCGTCGCGTTGCACAGGATTCGGTTGTGGCGGCGAGCGGCGGACGTCTGCGGTAGAAACTTGAGCCAGAGGAACCGCATCTTTAACGACAGTGCGAAATAGTTCACGATCCTTGTCGCTCGGAGCCTTGTACTCACTCCAGGGGCGAAAGTAATCGCTGAAACCAAGCGCTGTCTCGACGACGGTCGGCGTTGCGACGTCGGTGGCATCCGCCTCAATCGCGCGAGCCGCAGCTCGACGCTCATGGCGCGAAAGTTTGCGCTCTGTTTTGATCAGAGCAGCGAGTTCAGAGAGGTCTTTTCCAGAAACTGCCACGATGACTCCATGACAAAACAACCTTGGGCGTTTCAGCTGCAACCGCAAACCGTCGGAGCTGCTAGCTGCGCACTAGAAGGTCGCAAGCGTTGTGATTGCGTCTTCCGTCGCTCTGACGACTCAGATGAACGCGACTCAGCCGTGTAGCGCTTCGAGATACGCCTGTGAATCCAGCGCAGCCATGCAGCCCGTGCCCGCACTCGTTACCGCTTGACGATAGACGTGATCCGCGACATCGCCCGCGGCAAATACACCTGAAATATTGGTCGAGGTTGCACCGCCTTCGGTGCCCGTTTTAACTTTGATGAAGCCACCAGCCATATCGAGCTGGCCATCAAAAATGCCGCTGTTAGGCGTGTGTCCAATCGCGATGAACAGGCCCGGCGCGGCTACTTCCTGAGTACTGCCGTCTTTCATGCTTTTCAGGCGTACTCCGGTGACGCCGGACGTGTCACCGAGTACTTCGTCAACATAGTGATCCCAGATCACGCTCATGTTGCCGCTTCGGGTTTTCGCCATCAGGCGATCCACAAGAATGGCTTCAGCCTTGAATTTGTTACGGCGATGTACGACAGTCACGGACTTCGCAATGTTCGACAGATACAGCGCTTCTTCAACGGCCGTATTACCGCCACCGACGACCACGACGTCCTGACCTTTGTAGAAGAATCCGTCGCAGGTCGCGCAGGCAGAAACGCCCTTGCCGTGAAATTTCTCTTCACTGGGCAGACCAAGATATTTCGCCGACGCGCCGGTGGCGACGATCAATGCGTCGCAGGTGTACTCACCACTGTCTCCGACCAAACGCTTCGGTGTTTCGCTGAGATAGGTCGTGTGAATGTGGTCAAAAATTATTTCAGTGCCGAAACGCTCGGCATGCTTCTGAAAGCGCTCCATCAGAGCAGGCCCCTGAACGCCGTCGGCGTCTGCTGGCCAGTTGTCAACATCGGTGGTGATGGTGAGCTGACCCCCTTGTTGCAGGCCGGTGATGAGCACCGGCTTCAAATTGGCGCGCGCGGCGTAAACGGCGGCGGTGTAACCGGCAGGGCCGGAGCCCAGGATGAGGAGGGGGCAGTGGCGTGTGGTCGACATGGTGTTACTGAAGCTAAGAGGAAGGGAGGGAAGGAAGAAAAATAATGTAGTGAAGGACGCCTAAGCCAAGCTTGGGTGAGCAGTCCGCGTGCGTCTAGCCACCGGTTAACGCGACCATACGAATCAAATGTGCCAGTGACGTCGCCTCCATTTTTTCCATGACGCGCGCGCGATGGGCTTCGACCGTTTTAATGCTGATATCGAGATCATAGGCGATGGTTTTGTTCATCTTCCCGGTAACGACAGCGTCGAGCACCTGACGTTCGCGTTCCGACAGCGTTGCCAAACGGGTTTCGATGCCCGAGACGTGATGTTTCTGAGCCTGAGTTTCAACCGCGAACGAGAGTGCTTCCTCGATACGTTTTAGCAATTCGCTCTCGGCAAAAGGCTTTTCGATGAAATCGAATGCACCGCGCTTGATCGCAGTGACTGCAATCGGCACATCGGCATGTGCTGTGACAAAAATCACCGGCAAATTGATGTTGCGCGCGGTCAGTGCTTCCTGCGTTTGTGTGCCACTCATGCCGGGCATTCGTACGTCGAGAATCGCGCAGCGCGGCGGGCCGCCCACGCCCGGCTTGATCTCTGCGAGAAAGCTTTCGGCGTCGGCGAATAGCCGCGCCTGATAGCCGTGCGTTTGCAGCAGCCAGGCAACCGAATCGCGAAACGCTTCATCGTCATCAATGACGTAGACAATGCCGGGGTGAATGCTCATGAGATGGGTCTGAAAGGTTAGAAGATGTGGCGGAAACGCATCAATATCTGCTGAATCAGCCGTCCACGGCGTCATCAAATGGAAGCGTGAATCGGAAAATCGCACCGACCGGTGTATTTTGCTCGAATGTGAGGTTGCCCTCATGATATTCAATCAAAGAGCGACAGATGTTGAGCCCCATGCCCATACCATCTGCTTTGGTGCTGAAAAACGGTGAGAATAACTGTGTTGCCGCGTCCGGCGATACTCCGGAGCCGCTGTCGAGCACTTCAACCGAGCACAAATGCGCGTCGAGCCGTCGGGTACGCACTTTTGCGACGCGTTGCCGTGCTGGAAGATGCTGCATTGCTTCACGCGCGTTGCGAAGAAAATTCACAATCACCTGCTCGATCATGATGCGATCTGCAAACACCAGCGGAAGCCCTGGCGCGAGTTGCAGCTCGCATGTAAGTGCTCGTTCCTCGTCGTCGCTCTCAACCAGTTGCACAACGTCCTTCACCAGCGCGTTAATGTCCAGCGCCTTCCGTTGTGGCTCGCGGGTACGAACAAACTCGCGTACGCGGCCAATAATGGCACCGGCACGTACGACCTGTGCATCCGCCTTTTCCATCGCTCCAATAACCGCCATGTCTGGCGATCCGTTGCCTTTGAGCCGCTGAATGCATCCGCTGACGTAATTGGCAATCGCTGCTAGCGGCTGGTTGATTTCGTGCGCAAGCGTGGAGGCAATCTCGCCGACAGTCATCAGCCGCGATGTGCGCGTCAGCTTGTCTTGTTGCGTTTGCCGGATGCGGTCGGCGTGTATGCGCTCGGTGATGTCCGCCAGCGTTGTGAGCCGTGCAATGCGGCCATCGACCCAGCGAACAGCGCGCGTGCGCATCAAAAACCAGCGATGGGTAGCACTGTGCTCCAGCTCGTCCTTAAACACGTCACCCGGCTCGCCTTCGATGGTCAACAGTAAGCTCGGCGGGTAATTGCTGCTGGGACGGGCATCGAAGCCGTCTTCCAGTTCGTTCGCGTTTTTGCCGACGGTGAGGTTCGGAAACGCTTCCTGCGCGCTGGTGTTGAGATAGAGCACCTCATTTCTGTACAAATCACTCACGTAAACCGACACATCGAGTGAGTCGAGCACTTTTTCGAAGCGCTCCTTGGTGGTGCGTAAGTCGCCAATCGATTTCACGTACAAACGGTCACGTTCAGTCTCCGCCTGGCGGCGCATCTGTTGCTGTTTGCGCAATCCGATCAGCGTCCACACCATCAATCCGGTCAACGCTAGAACGGCCGTTGACAGAGTCAGATTGGGCAGCAAGGTGGATGGTTTCGCGCCCACCAGGGTGATTTGCAGATCTCGCCACGGCAGCGACAACGGGACCGTGTATTTGACTACGCCGGATTCGATGTGCATCGCTTCAGCATTGGTCATGCCTTGACCTGAGGTGTCGCTGATGACGATGCGATATTTTCTGGCCGCCCAGTCTGGGGCGCTGCGGTCAAGCAGCTCGTCGAACTGAATCAGGGCATTGACCGAGCCCTGAAACTGGTCGTTGATGATGATTGGGGCGGAATACTCAATCGAGAAACGCCCAACATCGTTCCGAAAGGGCTGGGAATACGTGCTCCGTCCCGTCTTTTCGGTTAACCCCATCATCCAGACTTGATCGGCGAATGGCGCGCGCGCACGTTTCACAATTTCAAGCGAGCGGGCACCAGGGGAATGTCGCATGACATCAAGGTCGGGCCCAATGCGAAGCACATCGGTGACGTAGCCCGACTCAATCGCATGTTTGGCTGCGATGCGATCAAACTCTTCTGACGAAATTCTTTCGGCTCCAACGTCAAGCGCAAGCCGATCAATAAATTGCTGATCGGTCTCGATACGGCGGGTTATCGATTGCTCGACCACGGCGGCATCACGCACAATTTCGGCATGCCCGAATTCTGTCTCGTGTTCCGCTACGAAATAAATAAGCAGCATCATGCCCGCAGCGAACGCCAACAGCATCCATTCATGCACGTACCAGTCGCGCTCAGGTTTGGCGGCGGGCGGCGGTGCGGCCACCGGTGGATTTTTAGGAGTTCGGTCTACGGGGATATCAGCCATGGCCTGATTTTATGTTTGGGTGTACGCTACTGATCGTGTCAATGGCGCTTGGGCGTGCCCTGCTTTGGCTACAGGTATCATAATTTGGGAGGACAACTATGCTGGTCAGTGAAATTCTTCGGATCAAAGGTAGCACGCTGTTTACTGCATCGCCCGATACGAGCGTCAAGGAAGCGGTGCACTCGATGTCGTCGCTCGACATTGGGTCGCTTGTGGTGATGGAAAAGGGCAAGCTCGTCGGTATGCTGACATTTCGTGAGTTGATCAAAGTGCTCGACGAGCGCGGCGATGCACTCAAAGCGATGACCGTCGGTGAAATCATGGAGGCCGACCCGTTGACGTCCGACCCGGGGATGGACGTCAACATGTTGCGCAAAAGTATGCTGGAGCGACACGCCCGCTATATCCCGGTGATGGACGGCGGCACGCTGATGGGTGTCGTTTCGTTTCACGACGTAGCCAAAGCTGTATATGAAGAGCAAAGTTTCGAAAATCGCATGCTCAAAAGCTACATCAAGAATTGGCCCGATGAGGAAGAGACCACCGCTCAGCCGTTGAGCTAACTCGCGCCAACTGCATTGAATTGTCGGTCGCAGAATCCAATCGGCGACAACCCATTACTGAAATCACTCTCGCGATGTTTAACGCGTGGATATCGCGCGACGATCGCCATATAAGCGGTATCGCCGAACGCCACCCATAGATTGAAGTCCGGGCCAACGGATAGGTGAGAGGGTCTTTCCCGGAGAGCGCGCGTCGGCGTTGGCCGCTAACTGGCTGGCGCCATCGCTCGCTCAAGCGCTGCCTGCAAAAGCGCTGCTGAGCGAACGCATTGTTCGTCGAGCGTTAGATAGCCATA